>JAJZUR010000117.1 GCA_021848375.1 Pseudomonadota bacterium
CATATTACAATCTCCTTAATCGATTAATGTCAGAATCTAACCTAAAATAAAGCAGGAGTTGATTCTATAATCAATCTGGTTAAATGACAAGCTATTTATGTAAATATTTTTTAGGTAATAACTTATAGCGAGTTTGAAACGGTAATTTTGTTCTTATTTTTCCAACTATTACTTTAAGCTTCATGTACCAACCAATATAAACGTTTACGAGCACGCGTTGCCGCAACATAGGCTAAACGCACCGCTTCATATTTTGCTCTTTGCGCTTCCTCCCTTCTTAAAAATTGATAGATAGGATCTTGAAGAGATCCAACCGATTTAATCGGCGCCAACATAAAGTAGCTTTCAGGTGAATAAGTAGCAGAAACCCGCTCTTCCCATAATAATAATTTAGAACTGTCTGCCATCGATTTTCTGCCAATCCCCGGGACAATCACGGTATCAAATTCCAATCCTTTTGCTTTATGAATGGTCATGATCTGAACACTTCCTGGCGCAGCCAGCATCGGTTTTGCATATAATGACTTCATTCGCTTTTCTAAACGCCCAACCTCGAAAAAATCAACATCCGTTTCTTCTAAAATATCTAAAAATGCTGCTGCTTCTGGATGCTGCTGAATATCGACTTTTGGGTCATTTTGACTCAGCGCATTCCACGCATCCGCTATCCATTTTCTTAAAGGATCACGATGCGTATTCGCTAAAGCTTGCGCAAGTATTGGAACTACCCTGGTTAAAATGGCTTGTCCTTCGGTACTTAATCCTGTCAATGACGAATACGATTGAATCCTCTGCCATAAGGGATATTTGAAATCTTTATGCGCAATGAAATAAAGATCAGCAAGCGTTAAACCGCATAAGGGTGATCGTAAAAGAGCAAGCCAAGCAATACGATCGCCTAGATGCAATAAGGCTTTCGTTAAAGCCATCAAATCTTGTACAACACTTTGATCCACTAACAGCATCAAGTCAATCCCTTGATAGACAATCCCTGCTCGCTCTAGTGCGGGAATAATACGTTGCAAATGGGAGCGCGAGCGCACCAAAATCGCAATGTCAGCGCTCGTATCTCTTGCCTGTTCTTTTTGAATCAATTGCACAATCTGTTCAGATTCTGTCTCTACCGTTACATCGTAGTGTTCAGCGTAAGCTTGCCCCTCTTGTTTACGCGCCGCTTGCGATGGATGAAATTTAACGGCGCTTGCAGTAATATTATCTTGCGCTGGAAATTGAGCGCTAAATGTCGTATTTGTCCATGTTATAAGCTCTGGATCCGATCTAAAATTGGTGGTCAGTTGCAATGGGATCAAAGCGATATCGCCAATACCTTGTTCACGTGCGCGAATAAAAAGTCCCACTTCGGCTTGGCGAAATCGATAAATGGATTGCATGGGATCACCGACCAAAAACAATGTTCTCCCGTCATTTCCCTGCCAACCCGCTGTCAATTGCTCTAACAATCGAAATTGCGCAAGTGAGGTATCCTGAAATTCATCGATTAAGATGTGGCGAATTTGATAGTCTAATGCCAATGCAAGATCACTCGGCTCATCAAAATTCCCTAATGCTTTTTGCGCTGCCAAGGTAATTTCGGTAAAATCCACTTGCCCTTTTTCTTGAAACACAACGGCTAACTCCGCCGTTAATATAGGTAATAATTGAACCAAGGCTTCCACAATTTGCCATTGCTCGTTTTGGTAACACATCGGCGGGCAGTGACGTAGATGATTTAATCGCTCTACAAAAAGTAAATGGGGTTGTAGGGCTTCTAAACATGCCATCATCTTGTCTTTCATCATTTTAAAGTGAGCCTGCTCTTCGCGATTTGTGATTGAACTCGGCGCTCTAAAACCTTGTTGTTCCGTTATGGTTTTCCGTAAACTCCCCTCTTTGGTTAATAATAATTCAGCCAACCCTAACCAGAGCGGCAGATCATCCATTGAATGGCTCGGCCAATCTTTGCCTAAGGTTGCGCAGTGCGCTATTGGGGATCCGTGTTTTGCAAGTTTAATTTGCCCTGCCGCAAAAGACGCTAACGGCATGAGCTCCTCCAATCCCATCGGAATCGCTTCTTCCAATAGCAACAAGCTATCCTGGATCACAGCTGTTAACCCACTTTCCAATAACGCCCGCGCACGCTCGCTTGAAAACGTACGCCCAATATAAGGCAGCCATTGATCTCGATGCGACAGCATTTCGGCCAACAAACGCTCGGCGAGAGAAAAATTATTGTCCAAATGCTTCAGTAATAAACAGAGAGGTTCAGACCAGGATTCCTGCTCTTCTACCGTTTTTAACAAATTCCTTGCCGCACTTTTATAAAGGTCATCTGGTGCTTCTGTAACCTGTGGTGAAGAGCCAAACCGTGAAACAATTGGCATTCTCTGGGTTAACGCCATGCAAAAGGCATCAATGGTGTGGATTTTTAGACGATTAGGATTATGAAATAAATGCCATCCCAGTGCCGCATCACGCTCTAATACACGGCGAGCCAAGTCCCAAAGCTTTTTTTGATAAGGATCATTTGGGGGGGTTGGATTTTGAGCGCGCTCTAGAGCAAGTAAAATTCTATCTCGCATTTCAAATGCCGCTTTACGCGTAAAAGTAATGGCCAGACATTCTTCCGGAGCGCGATCAACCACGGATAACAAAACCAATAGCCGCTCGGTCAGTAAGCCCGTCTTCCCTGAACCCGCAGGGGCTTGCACAATGAAGGATTGAGTCGGATCAAGCGCTGCCAAACGGTGCGCTTGATCTGAAATTAATGCTTGTTGCATAACTTATAATATCTCATTTAATACGAGAGGTAATCATTCCCTACAAAAGCAGGATATAAACCAGAATCACCTAGACGGATCGCCTAAACTCTAGTAGAATTTATCATAAGTAATAACGAAAGAGTTTGAAAATTTAACCATGGATAAGCCGGTCGTACAATTTATAATTTATGTCATTTTACTAACGATTGGGTTTACCGGATCAGTTGCGGCTTCCATCCCTGAACCCAGTTTATCGCTACCCACTTTACCGCAACAAACTTTAGAAACTCGCTATCAAGCGATACAAGATTATTTTGAGAATCGCGCTATGCTTTTCTTAAAAGGCCGGCCTTTTCAGCCGTGGCGCGCAAATAAAGCACGCGCGGATATTTTGGCTGAATTTGATCAACTTAATGACTGGCGCTTTCATACGTGGTATGTCGATCCCAACGCAAAAACCCTGATTTCACGTGTAGATTTTATCGTTGCTCAAGATCTGCTAGAAAAAGGTCTGTTTCGAAAACCGAGTTACTTAGCCTTTCAATATAATCAAACCGACAGTACTTATAATTCCAGTACGATAGTACTAAACAATTTCCGATTTTTAGCGCTCGAAGCGCCAACGGCAAAAACCCTGCGCAATTTTTATCTTTTACTCTTAAATCACCGGGTAACACAATTAGTGCGTCTAACCGCGGCTACCGAAAATGGCATAGAACGTAGCACGCCCTATTGGTTAGATAAAACCAAAGGCGATCCAACAACAGGGAATGCATTTTTAAACGTACCCCAAGTGGCAAGCACCAATCCCTACCCCGTTCGTTATTATGCAACGGATAATTGGTTCGATAACCAAAGCATTGCGCCCAGTCAATTATTAAAACTCATCCTGAACGTTAAAAAGCATTATGATCCCAATGGGCTAATCGCTTGTCATTCCAGTAATGGCACAGGACGTGCCGGCACCTTTTTAGCTGGATTCTTGTTAATCAGTGAAATCGATCGCCAAATTGCAACCGGCACCGCGCCAAGCGCTGTGGATATCAGCATTGAACGCGTTGTGATGCAATTATCGTTACAACGTCCCTATATGGTACGAAAAGCAGAACAATATGTCACATTATATCGTTTAGTTGATCTCTACATTTCGCAGATGAAAAAATAATTTAATTTGTCTCATTGTCTCCTCCAAAACAAAGCGTGTATACGCAACATAACTTTATTATCACATTGAACCAATTTGAATAAAGCCGCTCTAATCATTTGAAATGCAAGCATGTTGTTGCAGCATCATGACCTAAGACCATTTAAGTTAAGGTGTTCCAATGCCAATAAACGATGATATTGATAAAAAGAAAAAGACATACGCAAAGGCGCAAGCCGAGATAATGGGTAATGGCCGAGAAAACCCTGGCATTCTCAAACGTTTAGATAATGCTATACAGAAACGCAACAAACATCCAGC
>JAJZUR010000007.1:0-13457 GCA_021848375.1 Pseudomonadota bacterium
TATTCATTCATCGCTCCATCATCAAAGAGTTAATTTGATAGAGCCTATAATAAATCACCCATTCAAATATTCATAGAACCATCTTCTTTTTGTTAAGGTCGTTCTCCATGTTCCCGCTTAAATGCTATACCAGTTTTAAAAGCTTTAAGTTCCTGCCAAAACTTTTTTTCCAGTTCACTTTCTGCTACTACGGTGGAAGCATCCCCGGAGGTAAGCGACCCTGAAGACTGCGCATTAATTTGGTCACACCGCCTTTGCCGGACATCTTTTTCATCATTTTTTGCATTTGTTCGTGCTGTTTTAAAACGCGATTAATATTTTGAATATCAGAACCGGATCCTGCCGCAATGCGGCGCTTACGCGAGCCTGAATTTGCAATGAGTGTCGGTACACTTCTTTCACGATTGGTCATCGAATCTAAAATAGCAACCGAGCGCAAAATTTCTTTATCGTTTACTTTTGCTTTCAGGGTTTGTGGAATTGCGCCCATGCCCGGTAATTTATCCATGAAGCTCGCCATTCCGCCCATATTCAGCATTTGTTTCAATTGATCTCGCAAATCATTTAAATCAAACCCTTGGCCTTTTTTGATTTTTTTGGCAAGCTTTTCGGCTTTATCTTTATCAACTTTGCGTTCCACTTCTTCAATTAATGATAAAACATCGCCCATCCCTAAAATTCTAGAGGCAACCCGATCAGGATGAAAAAGTTCTAAGGCGCTTATTTTTTCGCCAATTCCCATGAATTTGATAGGCTTTCCCGTCACTTGCCGAATGGATAATGCAGCGCCGCCTCTGGCATCACCATCGGTTTTGGTTAAAATTACGCCTGTTAACGGCAAGGCTTCATTAAATGCTTTGGCGGAATTGACCGCGTCTTGCCCTGTCATGCTATCCACAATAAATAATACTTCTGTTGGATTCGCCGCACGATGGATTTGTTTCACTTCTTCCATCATCATGGGATCGACGTGCAAGCGACCCGCCGTATCAATAATTAACACCGCTTGCTGTTGCTTTTTGGCTTGTGAAAGTGCTCTTTCCACAATATGCACGGGTTTTTCGTTAGGCTGGCTTTCGATAAACAATGCACCAACCTCATTCGCTAATGTCTTTAACTGTTCAATTGCCGCGGGACGATAAATATCAGTACTGACCATTGCAACTGATTTTTGTAAATTCTCCTTGATCCATTTTGCCAATTTTGCAGAAGTCGTTGTTTTACCCGAACCTTGCAAACCAGCACATAAAATAACGACCGGCGGGACGGCTTTTAAATTCAGTCCGACGTTCGCCTCACCCATCAGGTGGATCAATTCACTCTGAACAATTTTCAAAAATTCTTGTTCTGGGGCTAAATGAGCGGCGATCTGATGTCCAATGGATTTATCTTGAACAGTACGCACAAATTCTTTCACAACCGGCAACGCCACATCGGCTTCTAACAACGCCTCACGCACCGCTTTTAAGGTACCCTTGATATGCTCTTCTTTGAGCCGGCCTCCCCCGGTCAGACCTTTAAAGGCGACTCGTAGCCGCTCCGTTAAATTTTCAAACATTAACCGCACTCCGCTTAGGGATTGTTTTATCAGTAGTTTTTATGAGAAAATAAAGATTATGCACGAGGAAAACGATATTTTCAAATATACTGTAGGGATATGGGCTTAACTTCCATCAGTTTCTTGGCTTCCTTTACTTATGTTGTGGCTTCACTACTGCAATATCTTAGCTCTTTAAGTAAGATAACTGTATCTAAATTATTGAAATTCCGAGTTGTCTGCTCTGTTGCTTTACTACTCCATGGCTACTTGCTTTACCGCTGGATAGATACGCCAGCCGGCCAGAATCTTAGTCTAAGTCTTATGTTTTCCTTGATCTGCTGGATTATTTCGCTAGCGCTCTTAGCCATCACACTTATTAAAACATTGGAAAATCTTACTCTTTTTGTACTGCCGGTAACGGCATTGTCCATTTTGCTCGCCGTATGGTTTCCCGGTCATGAATTTTTTCAAACCGGATCCGATCCTTCCATGCTTATCCATATCCTCATTTCCATTTTAACCTTTGGGATATTGGGACTGGCGGCTCTGCAAGCCACTTTACTGTACTATCAAAATAGAATCTTACGCAATAACGTTGCAACCGGCATTGTCCGCATCTTACCTCCCTTACAAACCATGGAAAGATTGCTGTTTCAAATTATTTGGTTTGGATTTCTCTTATTAAGCGCCTCCCTTTTAAGTTCGACTTTACTTTCATACACAAACCTTTTCACACATCATCCAGAAAAAGTCATTTTATCGCTGCTGGCCTGGTGCTTATTTGCCGGCCTCTTATACGGACATTATCGTTCCGGATTACGGGGTTTAACAGCTATTCGCTGGACATTAATCGGCGTTAGTCTCTTGCTTGGAGGGTACCTTGCTGGCAAACTGTTCCCCATAGGATCTTGAAACAAAAGGATGTAAATAACTTTGAGTAGCTTTCAACAACTTTCTGACGGATTCTTAGTATCCGTATTAATATTTGCCTTTTTTCTCTGTTTTTTTTGTGCGGCCAGTGAAACGGGCATTATGGCACTCAATCGCTATCGCCTAAAACACCTTGCCAAAAGTGAACCCTATGCGCGACGTATTACAAAATTATTGGAACATCCAGATCGATTATTGGGCGTTATCCTGATTGGAAATACTTTTGCAACCGCTATCAGCGCCAGTATCGCCAATCAAATTGCAGAACATATCTGGGGACAAATCGGTATCTTAATCGCACCACTGTTGGTGACTCTGTTTCTACTCATTTTTGCAGAGGTAATGCCTAAAACCATTGCGGCTATTAAACCCCTCGAAACCGCTCGCCTCGTCTCTTTACCATTACAAGGCATGTTAAAACTCTTATATCCTTTGGTATGGCTAGCAACAGGTGTTTCTTCCAACCTCTTAAAACTTTTCGGGTTGCGCGTTTCAGCCAAACCTCAAGATTCAGTCAGTGGAGAAGAATTACGCACTATCGTAAACGAAGCCAATAGTTTGATCCCCAGTCACCATCAAACCATGCTGCTCAGTATTTTAGATCTGGAAAATGTTCGAGTGGAACATATTATGATCCCGAGAAACGAAGTCATTGGGATCAATCTCGATGAGGATAAGGAAACCATTATAAATAAGTTAAAAGATGTACAACATACCTTATTGCCCGTTTATCGTTCTGATTTAGACAATGTTCAAGGCATTTTACATACGCGCAATATCGTGAAAATCTTAACCCAACACGATCTCAATGAGCCTTCCTTAATCAGCGTCATGGAAGAACCTTATTTTGTTCCAGAAGGAACTTCTTTACATACTCAGCTCTTGAATTTCCAGCAAAACAAGCGACGCATAGCATTAGTCGTCGATGAATATGGCGATGTTTTGGGACTGGTAACGCTCGAAGATATTCTAGAAGAAATTGTTGGGGAATTTACCACGGAAGTTAAAACCGAAGAACAAGACATCCAACCCCAGGAAGATGGCAGTTTCTTGGTCGATGGCGGTATCAGCGTACGCGATCTAAATCGACGCCAACACTGGGAATTACCAACCGATGGACCCACAACTTTAAATGGTCTTATCATGGAACACTTAGAAGCCATTCCAGAACAAGGCGTTTCCGTGATGATTGCAGGATACCCCATTCATGTTATCCAGGTAAAAGATAATACTGTAAAACTGGCTCGGATCTCACCTAGAACCACCGGAAACACGGAAGAATCTCATCAGCATTCGGATTAATTCGACGTTATTCTTATCGCAAAATTTTTGATTAACTCTTTCGTGCGCTTTATTTTGTTCTTTTCGAATCCCTTTAAAGCCAAAATCTCTAAAGCTGGCTCTCGATCACCCGTACAAGAAATACTTCTTGGCGCTGGTAACTTAAAAACAGTGAACTTTAAATCTTTGTATAATTTTATCACCCGCAACGTCGCCTGATTAGACGCTATCACTGGCCCATCATGTTTGGCTAACCAGTTAGCTAATCGCCTTTGATCTTCCCAGACAAAATCAATCGTATTATATTTCGTAAATTCCACATCATAAGGTGGATCGGCATACAAAAAATCATTTTCCTGCAATTGCAAATCTTCAAAATCTCCATGCTTGAGATCCCATTTTTTTAAAAGATCTTTATATTCTATAAATTCGGTTTTGTATTTTATATTACGATGTTGACCAAACGGCACATTAAATTCCCCACCATTGTTAAACCGACATAATCCATTAAAGCCCGTACGAATTAAATAATAAAAAATGGCTGCTGCTTCTTTCGTTTTATGTTTCCTATGCTGCACCAACCCATTAAATTTATCCCGCATCTCATAATAAAAACTCGCGTTGTTCTTAAAACTAAGTTCTATTTTTAGTCCTTTTTTCACTTGTTGATAAAAATTCACCAAATGAATATTGGCGTCATTTAAAAGCGCCTCTGCGGGATTTAAACCAAGCGCAATAGCCATACCCCCGGTAAACGGTTCAACCAACCGAGTTTCTGGAAGATTTGTCCAAATATCCTGTAGAACGGGCAACAGCCAACGTTTACCGCCAGCCCATTTCAAGAGGGGTTTCAAAAAGCGCTCTCCTAACTCAAATGCTCTAGATGTATAGATAGTGTGCTATCCAAAAAAATTAGTCTATCCGATAAATAACCAATGACTAAATAGGCTCCCAATTATAGAGAGGATAAATGCTATTTTTCAAGTTTTTCCTTTTCTCTTAAGACTCTATGTAAAATCTTACCCACATTGGATTTCGGTAACTCGCTACAAAATTCAATTTCTTTCGGAACTTTGTAGCCCGTTAATTGAGTGTGGCAATATTCTTTCACCCACTCTGCCGTTAAATGTGGATCTTTTTTAACAATAAAGGCTTTAACCTTTTCCCCATCTTCTCTGGGGACGCCAATAACAGCCACTTCTAAAACTTGCGGCATCATAGCGATAACATCTTCAACTTCATTGGGATATACATTAAATCCAGAGACCAATATCATGTTTTTTTTGCGATCCACAATTCGAACATAGCCTTCTTCATCTACCGTCGCAATATCGCCGGTGCGTAACCAACCATCTTGTAAAACATCTTCCGTATCCACATGCAATTTCCAATATCCCCGCATGACTTGCGGCCCACGAACACAAAGCTCTCCCGGCGTATTAAAGCCCAATTCAAGCCCTCGATCGTCTCGTATACAAATATCCGTCGAACTGATCGGCAAACCGATACTGCCATTATAATCTTTTAAATTAAAGGGATTGATACAAACCGCTGGACAGGTCTCCGTTAAACCATAAGCTTCTAATAAAGGAACTTTGGTAATGGCTTTCCATCGGAGAGCAACCGCTCGTTGTATACTCATCCCACCCCCAAGCGCGATGCGTAACGCACTAAAATCCAAGTTTGCAAACGCTGGCTGATTTAACAACGCATTAAATAGGGTATTAACACCCGTAATTGCTGTAAACCGATAGCGGCCCAATATTTTGATAAACCCTTTAATATCTCTTGGATTCGTAATCAATACATTTAAAGCTCCGACGCGCATAAAAGTAAAACAATTGGCAGTAAGCGAAAAAATATGGTAAAGCGGCAAAGCTGTAATAATAATCTCTTCTCCAGGTTTTACCGCGGGCTTTATCCAAGCAGAAGTTTGTTCTATATTTGCAACCATATTGCGATGGGTTAGCATAGCGCCTTTTGCGATCCCTGTTGTACCACCTGTATACTGCAAAAATGCAATATCTTCCCCAGTAATAATGGGTTTAACAAACTTTTGTTTTGCACCCAATGCAAGCGCTTCTCTAAATTTTTGATGCCCTGGGATCTTCCAGGCAGGCACCATTTTTTTCAGATATTTGACAACCCAATTGACCAGCAAAGCTTTTGGAAATGGTAATATATCCCCTACTTCAGTGACAATAATATGTTTGATCTTAACTTTTTTAAGCACTTTTGCAAGCGTATTTGCAAAATTGGCTAAGACAATAATGGCATCACACTCAGCATCGCTTAATTGATATTCTAATTCTCTCGGGGTATACAGCGGATTAACATTTACAACGATAAGTCCTGCGCGTAATGCTCCAAAGAGCGCGATTGGATATTGCAATAAGTTTGGCATCATCAATGCAATCCGATCCCCAATTTTCAATCCCAATGCAGATTGTAAGTAAGCGGCAAAAAAACGGGTTTTTTCTTCGAGCTCAGCAAAAGTAATCGCTTGATTTAAATTGGTAAACGCGGCTTTGTCTTTAAATCGATTACAGGTTTCCAAAAACATTTCATTTAATGATGCAAAGCGCGCGGGATCAATCACCGCCGGTACCCCAGGCTGATAATTTTTTAGCCATACTTTTTCCATGAGCTCTACTCGTTCCCTTTTCTCTGAATCCAAAGATGTCTGGTTTCTAGTCTTCATAATTATGGTAGAATTTCGGCTTTATGTAACCTAAAAGAGATTAATCCTATTTAGTTAGTTTGTTGGTTTTCTTAAAAACAAAAAATCTTGGGGAAGGTATGCACTTAGGCAAGAAAATTGGATTCTGGTCCGTCACTTCATTAGTTATTGGTAGTCAGATTGGCTCTGGCATTTTGTTGTTGCCAGCAAGCCTTGCTAAGTTTGGAGCTATTGGTTTGACCAGTTGGTTAATTACCTCTACTGGAGCACTCTTTTTGGCCCTCATTTTTTCTAAATTATGTTCCAAAATACCTAAAACGGGGGGACCACACGCCTATATTGCTGCAGCGTTTGGTGATCGCGCTGCCTTTTATGCTGCTTGGACTTATTGGGTTATCTCTTGGCTAAGTACACCCGCTGTTTTAATTGCAATCGTCGGTTATTTAAATCCACTCTTAGGAAACGCGGATCCTTTAACAAATTTATTTCTCGAAATACTGATACTTTTTTCAATTACGCTTTTAAATTTATCTGGCGTTGGCACCGCAGGCAGAGCAGAATTTGTATTTACTTTATTAAAAGTAATTCCCTTATTGATTGTTCCACTAGCAGGCATCACTTTCATTAATAAAAACAATTTTATCCCTTTTAATCCGACGGGCGAATCCACTTTTACTGCCTTAAATTCGGCCGCTTTACTTACTTTATGGGGTTTTATAGGGGTTGAATCGGCTACGACACCTGCCGGCTCTGTCGAAAAGCCAGCAAAAACCATACCCACTGCTATTGTCGTTGGTACTGCAGTGGTTGCATTGGTTTATATATTAAGTAGTTTTGTAGTAATGGGTATTATATCGCCAAGAGAACTAGAACAATCCAAAGCTCCTTTTGCCGATGCCGCGACGCTCATTTTTTCAGGACATTGGGGCATGGTGGTTTCAATGGCTGCCTCTATTGTATGCCTTGGAACCTTAAACGCATGGATTTTAACCAGCGGCCAAATAGCATTAGGTGCCGCAACGGATGGTTACTTTCCGCGCTTCTTTAGCGTTAAAAATAAAAAAGGAGCGCCAAAGTGGAGTCTTATCATATCTTCGCTTGGTATTGTACCCTTTTTAATTATCACCATGGATGAAAATTTAATAAACCAGGTTAATAAAATTATTGATATTTCCGTTACTGCATTTTTATTTGTCTACACTTTTTGTGTTCTGAGTTATTTAAAAATATTTTGCCATTTTGATAAATTTAATTTTATCAACCTTCGAAGATTATGTATAGCCATAATAGCGCTCATTTTTTGCGGTTGGGCATTATGGTCTTCTGGCATTAAAGTCGTTAGCCTCGCAATGCTGGTTACCTTAAGCGGTATTCCCGTCTATTTTTTAATGAAAAAAAATAAACATGATTTACTGCCTAAGTTCTAACAATAATTTATTAAACCGCCGCACAAAGCTTGCTGGATCCTCTAATTGACCGCCTTCGGCTAAGACAGCCTGATCTAACAATATATGTGCCCAATCTTCAAAACGACTCTTATCTTGTTCCGCTTTCAACTGTTTTATCATCATATGATCGGGATTTAATTCTAATATAGGTTTATGCGTTGGAACCGGTTGACCCGAAGCGCGCAGAATACGTTCCATCTGATTACTCATATCATTAGCATCTATCACAATACACGCTGGAGATTCAGTTAAGCGTTGCGTTAAACGGATCTCTTTTACGGATGTATCTAATACTTCTTTCATACGGGTTAGCATATCCGAATAATCTGTTTCGGCCTGCTTTAAATGTTCCTCTGAAGTTTTATCCGCCAAATCCCCCAGATCTAAGCCGCCTCTGGTAACCGATTGAAATGACTTTCCTTCAAATTCAGTGAGATGCGACATTAACCATTCATCAATTCGTTCTGATAATAACAAGACTTCAATATTTTTCTTGCGAAAGATCTCCAAGTGCGGACTGTTTTTGGCAGCATTAAATGTTTCTGCTGTAACATAATAAATTTTATTCTGACTGCTTGGCATTCTACCTATATAATCTACCAAGGAAACCGTTTGTTGTTCATTATCCTCACGAGTGCTTGCAAATCTTAATAATTTTGCAATTTGTTCTTTATTAGCAAAATCTTCAGCAGGTCCCTCTTTTAAAACCTGTCCGAACTGCTGCCAAAATTTTTGATACTTATCTTTATCATCGGTTGCTAATTGCTCTAACATCCCCAAAACGCGTTTTACTACCGCAGTCCGAATGGTATCGATAATTCGATTGCTTTGCAGGATTTCTCGTGAAATGTTTAAGGGTAAATCGTTCGAATCAATAACGCCACGGATAAAACGAAGATAATGAGGGACAAACTGCTCCGCATCATCCATAATAAAAATGCGCCGCACATATAATTTTAGCCCTCGTGTTTTCCCAACGTGCCATAAATCATATGGAGCACGTGCAGGAATATACAATAATAAGATATATTCTAATTTTCCTTCTACTTTATTGTGGCTCCAGAGTAGGGGTTCTTCAAAATCATGTGCCACATGTTTATAGAGTTCTTTGTATTGTTCATCAGTAATCTCGTTTTTCGGTAAGGTCCACAAGGCAGTTGCCCGGTTGACGACCTCTTCTTCGTTTTTATCATTTTTCATCACTACCGGTAAGGTAAGATGATCAGAATATTTGGTAATAATATGTTTTAAACGCCAATCGTTTAAAAATTCTTCTTCGTCTTTCTTCAAATGCAAAACAACTTCAGTTCCTCGTTTATCAACTGAGATCATTTCGAGTTCATAATCTCCTTCTCCTGTTGAACTCCACCGAACTCCCTCTGTCACTGGCGCACCTGCCCTTCTGGTCGTGACGACCACTTTATCAGCCACAATAAAGGAAGAATAAAAGCCTACCCCAAACTGACCAATTAATTTCGAATCTTTGGCTTTATCGCCAGTTAAACTATTTAAAAATTCCCGCGTACCCGATTTTGCAATGGTTCCTAAGTTCTGAATCACTTCATCTCGGGTCATTCCAATGCCATTATCTCGAATTGCAATGGTTTTCGCATCCTTATCATAACTGACCCAAACTTTTAAATCCGGATCATCTACTAATAACATCGGATCTTTTAAGGATTCGAAGCGAAGTTTATCTGCAGCATCAGAGGCGTTGGATATTAATTCTCGCAAAAAAATCTCTTTGTTGCTGTACAACGAATGGATCATCAAGTGTAATAATTGCTTAACTTCTGCTTGAAAATCGAAAGTTTGTTTGGTTACATTCTCACTCATCTTCGTCACCCTCTATTTCTTTACATTCATTACACAACAGTACGAGCCAATAACGCTCGCGCCAATGTACCACCATCAATATATTCTAATTCTCCACCAAAAGGAACGCCGTGGGCAATCCGTGTCACACGAATCTGTTGCTTTTTGGTTATTTCGGCCAAATAATGTGCCGTTGCTTCTCCTTCCACCGTCGGGTTCGTGGCTAAAATTACCTCTTCTATTTCTCCTTCTGCGATACGTGTGCGAAACAAATCTATTCCAAGTTTTTCAGGTCCAATTCCATCGAGTGGGGATAAATGTCCCATCAACACAAAATAGATCCCTCGATAGCCCCCTGTTTGTTCTACCGCTACCACATCAGCAGGCGTTTCAACCACACATAATATATTATGCTGACGATTTGGATTACTACACAAGCGACAAACTGGCTCCTCTGACAAAGTTCGACAAAGCGTACAGTGACCGATTTTTACAATAGCTTCCTCTAAAATCCGAGCTAATTGTTGCCCGCCATCTCTATCTCGTTCCAGTAAATGAAAAACCATTCGTTGCGCTGACTTTGGACCAACCCCTGGCAAACACCGCAGCGCTGAAATCAATTGATTCATCAGTGGGCTAAAACTCATGCCTTTTTCCTTTAAAAAGGGAACTTAAAATTAGCCGGTAATCCAAACTGGCTCGCGATTTCGGTCATTTTATCTTTTATGGCTTGTCCAACTTTACCGGATGCGTCATTGATGGCTGCCTTAATTAAATCCAAGACCACCGCCTTTTCTTCTTGATAAAGCTCATCCTCAACAGTTAGCTGCAATACATGGTAATGGCCATCCATTTCAACTTTCACCATTCCAGCGCCAGAAGTACCAGTGACTTTAATACTTGCTAACGATCCTTGAAAGATCTTCGCTTGATCCATTAACTTGCCAAATGGATTTAGTCCCATCGTGTTACCCTATTCCTCTTCTTTCAGTGCAATGTGTTCTATTTTTGCATCAAAGGCTTGAATTAATTGCTGAATTTTTGGATCCCTATCAATTTTTTGAGTGGTCGCTTGATAGGCTTCTTTCACCAATCGTTTTTGTTCCCCTGCCGGACTTTCACCGGTAAGCTCTCCGTGAACAATCTTAATTCGCATCGGGTGACCAAAATGATCGCTCAATGCTGCTTGCAAACGCTCTTCATAGCGTTTATTCAATAATGGCTTTTGCGCACTATCTAAGGTCAAATGAATCATGTTGGAAGACCATTCTGTCACAACACAATGCTCTGCTAATACCTTAGTTAACCCTGTTAGATTTAACTGCTCCACCACCGCATTCCAAGAATGTGGAACTTCTGTTGTTATTGCGGATTTTACGACAGACGTTATTATCTCCTCTGGTTTTTCAGATACCATTTTTGCAACTGGCTCGGCTAACTTCGTTGGCGCATGCTCCACGGGTAGAAAAGCGGAAATCCGAATGGGCTGAAAAGCAACCATCCGCAATAAGACCATCTCAAAACCCATTTTAGGATGAGGTGCATAGGGTAAATCTCTTTGACCCTGCAGCCCGATTTGATAATACAGTTGGATCTCTTCTTTGGATAAATCTTTGCTCCATTGCAATAGAAGCTCTTTACCCGCTTCTTGTTCTTCTAAAATTTCAGGTACCATTTGTACCAACATAACTTGATGGATCAACATTAAGAATTCGGTTAATAGTCCCGAAAAATCAGGGGTTATTTTCGCCAATTCGTTAATTTCAGCCAAAATTTTGCGACTATCGCCCTTCGCCAAAGCAGAAAACAATTTCCATAACTGCTCTCTTTCAGTTAAACCCAACATTTCTCTCACCGCGCTGGCGGTAACCTGTCCATCACTAAAACTTAAGGCTTGATCCAATAAACTTAAGGCATCCCGCAAACTCCCTTCCGCTGCACGACTTAGGAGTATCAGTGCATCTGCTTCGAAAGTCATTTTTTCTTGCTGTAAAATAAATGCCAAATGGGTTTTAATTTGCAAAACCGGTACTCGCCACAAATGAAACTGTAAACAACGGGATAAAATGGTTGCGGGTAATTTTTGCGGATCGGTCGTCGCCAACAGAAATTTAACGTGCAGCGGTGGTTCTTCTAAGGTTTTCAATAACGCATTAAAACTATGCGAAGAAAGCATGTGAACTTCATCGATCAAATAGATTTTAAAACGTCCCCTGGTGGGTAAATATTGAACATTATCTAATAAGTCTCGCGTGTCCTCAACTTTAGTGCGTGAAGCAGCATCTACTTCGATTAAATCGACAAATTGTCCCATATCTATCGCTTGACAAGCGCTGCAGGTATTACAAGGCGTTGCTGAAATACCCCGCTCACAATTTAGACATTTTGCTAAAATTCGGGCGATGGTTGTTTTACCGACCCCGCGCGTTCCGGTAAACAAATACGCGTGGTGCAACCGCTGATGTGCTAAAGCATTACTTAAGGCACGCACCACCACTTCCTGCCCGACCAGGGCTTGAAAGTCACGCGGTCTATATTTTCTTGCAAGGGCTAGCTGACTCATCCGAGTATAACAGTCTTAAATTGGACGCTTGAAATATCATTAACCTGTATGGAGGTACCCCCCACAGCCACACCCCGGCGCCCGAATCCATTGCTACCGTTGCTTCCTTCCGGATCTGGCGGGGTTCACAAGGCATCGTCGCGAAGGGACCGGTGAAGGCACCATCGAAGCGCCAGTTTACCCTGAATAGCACTGAACACTCAAGTCCACACCCGGGATTTTTTAAGCAAACAAACTTAACGAACGTCTGTTAAAAGTTGTGTTAGCAATGGCTTATGGTCCTGAAGATAAATATAACCTCTAAAATTCAATTATGATACTAATGTAAGATCGTTATTTCTATTTTACCATTGCTAGCAGGATACCCCCAACAATCAGCACAGCGCTCAAAAAATATTGCGGTGAGATAATTTCACCAAAATAAAACCATGCCATTAACGGAATAAACACATAAGCTAAAGACATAAATAAATAGGCTTGACTTAAAGGGATTTCTTGTAAACACCAAATCCATCCTAACGTCGAAACCCCATACATACATAAAGCAGAAATAAAAACAGGTTCAAATGCCAATGTCCACACGGAATCAAGGCTTTTCATTGTATTCGCTACCGATTTAAAAAGGACATGTCCAAATGACGCACATAACACACATATTGTTAATACAACATATCTATTCATTTCATCCACCGTTCTTGCCAAGCTTGAAACATCAAAACTCCCCATAAAGAATATTGCCAATTCCATTTTTCTGTTAAATGTTCTTCCCAGCGCTTGCGAATAAGAGCAGGATTTAAAATTCCATCTGCTTGCAAACGCTTTTTGGACAATAAATGTTCTGCCCATTCTCGTAATGGGCCGCGTAACCATTGTTCAATCGGTACACCAAAGCCCTTTTTGGGTCGATCGGTTAAATGCGTTGGCACATAATGAGCCAATACTTGCTTTAATATCCACTTTCCTTCACCATTGCGAATTTTGGCATTCATGGGTAGGTGGGCAGCAAACTCAATAACTCTATGATCTAATAAAGGCACTCGCGCTTCTAAGCTCACGGCCATACTTGCTCGATCTACTTTGGTTAAAATATCATCGGGTAAATAGCTTAGCATATCTAACATTTGCATGGTTTCAACAAACTGGTTTTCCATATTTTTAGAATTTGCCAGGTTCCAGGGATATAAAATACTTTCTTTTCCA
>JAJZUR010000007.1:13467-21662 GCA_021848375.1 Pseudomonadota bacterium
TTTTCCACCCATCACTAATGCGGCGGGATCCTCCCAATGACTCACTAAAGACTTGTAAAAATTTATTGCACTTGAGACAGTTAAAATATCCGCTAATTTATAGGCTTTATCACCCATTAAGCTCGGTCTATACCCTTTTGGTATTATTTTTGCGAAACTATCCCACCATTTAGGTGATATTTGACGAATACCTCGCGCACCCATTAAACGTAACCACATCGGCAGCCAACGCAGTTTTTGCCAAATGGCTTGTCCCAATAAATAACGATTATATCCAGCAAATAATTCATCACCCCCATCCCCGGATAAACTGATAGTCACCTTTTCTCGCGCCAATCTTGACACTAAAAAGGTCGGGATTTGGGATACATCCGCAAAAGGCTCATCACACCAATCGGGGATACTGGGAATAACTGCCTGCGCCTCTTTTGGGGTTACATAATATTCATGATGATCAGTTCCTAAATGTTTGGCAACCTCGGCCGCATACTTCGCTTCATCATACCCCGATTCATGAAAGCCAATCGAAAAAGTTTGGATCGGACGCGCGCTTTGCGCTTGCATCAATGCAACAACAGTTGAACTATCAATTCCCCCCGAAAGAAAAGCCCCCAGGGGAACATCAGCGACCATGCGTCGTCCAATCGCATCTCGCAATAGCGTATCTAATTCAGATATTAATGACTTATCGTCGCTCACAAAACAATGTTCTCGTCCTAATGTAAGGACATCCTGTAAATCCCAAAAACGCGACTCTTCTATTTTCTCTTTGCTATCTATGGAAAGGATGGTTCCTGGTGAAAGCTTCTGAATCCCTTTAAGAATTGAAAGCGGCGCTGGCACATAGTTATACCGAAAATAAGTGGTTAATGCATCTCTGTCGATTTCTGGAGACCAAACAGGATGCGGCTCAAAACTCTTTATTTGCGAACCAAACAATAAAACACCCTGATTAAATCCCCAATAGAGCGGTTTTATCCCCACTCTGTCGCGCGCTAAATATAATTTTTTGATTTGCTTATCCCACAGCGCAAAAGCAAACATTCCAATAAAGCGTTGGCAAGCGGCTGCCACACCCCAATGTTCACACGCCTCTAAAATTACTTCGGTGTCAGAATATCCACGAAACTGATAACCAAGAGAAATTAATTCTTTTCTTAATTCCGCTGCGTTATAAATCTCACCGTTATACGTAATGACACTGCGCCCACTCGCTGAAATCATCGGTTGATATCCAGCTTCTGATAAATCCACAATAGACAATCGACGATGACCAAAGGCCAAGCCTTCTGTTTCATCTCCCCACGTCCCAAATGAATCTGGCCCGCGACGTTCAATGTTAAGCGCCATCCTTTCGGCCAATGCTAATAATTCCGTCTTTGAAAGACTCGCTTTAAAATTCCAAAAACCGGTTATTCCACACATATGTTGCGAACCTCGGTTGCGGTTTTTTCCAGGCATTCTTCATACAGTTTATGATAGGCGTTTACACATGCCGCTAGCGAAAAATTTTGCTGAACCCTTGCTTTTGCCAATTGCCCAAATGCCTGAATATTGGTTGGACTCGAAGCCAATTTGAGCAGTGCATCCGCAAGCTCTTTTGGTGCTTTGGGAGGAACAACATAGCCAGTTTCACCCTCTACAACGGCCTCTTTATTACCGCCCACATCGGTTACCACCATGGGTAACCCTGCTGTCATCCCTTCTAAAATGGCGTTTGAAAATCCTTCCTCATGAGAGCATAAAATACCGATATCTGCAGCACTTAACAGATCCGGAACATCGCTTCTGCTGCCCAACCATAAAATGTGTTTGGCTACATTCAATTGTTCCGCGCTTTGCTGAAGTGCTTTTAAAATTCCATCATCACGTCCCACGCACAATAAAACCCAATTCTCTTTTAATTGATTCTGGATTAGATTAAATGCTTCTAAGAGATCATGATGGCCTTTATAGGGAATTAAATTTGCAACCATAATAAATATTAAAGCATCGTTGGCAATACCCAATTCTTTTCGACAAATCTCTCGGGGTTTAACTTGTTTAAACGGCTCTACATTGATCCCATTGTAAATAAGCCTTAAGTGATCCTCTGGGATCCTTTCTGCTTTTAATTGTGCAATGATCGCAGCACTATTTCCAAGCGCCATCGATATATGGGGATGTAATATCTTTTCACACCAAGCGATCCCTTTTCTTCGCAATTGATAAGTATTTAAGGAACGCCGACTCATTAATTTAGATCCTTTAAATCCCGCCAACCATGCCCCACTCATTCCTAAAACATACGCTTCGGGTAGAAAAAAATGCAATATGGTTGGTTGTTCGCTTCTGAAATAACGCGCTAATTGAATAAGGCAATATGCTATTCGTAAGCCTCTTGCAAGCACTCTTGGTAATTTCTGGATTTGACTTAACTGCTTTTCTGGGATAACAGAAATAACGGGCACGCCATTAGATTCTAAATATGGCACAAGCGCGCCTCGTTTGGAGAGTACTAAAACACGCACATTCCAGCCACGTGAGACCAACAAAGGCAACACCATCGTCAAATGCCGTTCTGTCCCCCCGACTTCTAAATTACCAATAACGACGCATAGATCTTTTTTCAAAAATGCATTCCCTTAATAAAATAGGACTGAGTTAAATAACTCTGTTTTTACCTTAAATTATATCATACACTTTATCTGCAATCGCTAAAGCCGCGGTTAATCCCGGTGATTCAATACCAAACAAGTTCACAAGACCTGCAACGCCATGACGATCGACTCCATCTATCCTAAAATCTGCAGCCGTTGAGCCTTCGGGCGTAATTTTGGGCCTCACGCCCACATACCCGGGTTGCAACGCGCCATCCGGGCATTCTGGCCAATAACGTCGAATGGCTTCATAAAATACTTCTCCCCGCTCTGGTTCCACCACATAATTTGGCTCTGTCACCCATTCCGTATCTGGACCAAAACGAGCTTGATTGGCTAAATCTAACGTCAAATGCACGCCTAATCCTGCTGAATTTGGCACAGGGTAAATCAAATGCCTAAAAGGCGAACGTACCCCTAAGGTAAAATAAGAACCTTTACAATAATAGGGAGTTGGAATGGTTTCTGGTTTTACACCTGCAATGCTTTTGGCAATGTTCGGCGCTGATAATCCCGCTGAATTGATGACTATTTTCGAAATAATTTCATTTTCACCCGTTGTGCCTTTCACCTGTAATCGAATTCCTTCTCGATCAGCTTTTCCACAAACAACCTTGCTGTCTACTGCTAACATAGCCCCTGCAGCCTCAGCATCTCCCAAGAGTGCCAACATGAAACCATGACTATCAATAATACCGGTAGACGGAGATAAAATACCTGCAACTGCACGAAGTGAAGGTTCCAATGTATTCAGTTCTTTTTCGGTTAGAAAAGTTAAATCATGCACTCCATTGGCAATCGCTTTTTTCTCTATGGTTTTTAAGACCGGTATTTCAAGCTCCGAAGTTGCAACGATCAACTTGCCCAATTGCTGATGAGAAATACCGTGTTCAACGCAATATTGATAGAGTTGAGTTTTACCTTTTACGCACAGCTTTGCTTTTAGGCTACCTTCTGGATAGTAAATTCCAGCATGAATCACTTCACTATTACGAGAACTGGTTTCAGTGCCAAAGGTTTCAGCAGCCTCTAGAATTACCACTTCCCGACCAGCCATCGCTAAACGCCTTGCGCATGCCAAGCCAATCAGCCCTGCCCCAATCACAATAGACTCAATATTCATACCCTAAATCCACAACAAATTTTCTAACCAAATTATCTAAAAATTTTTTGGGAAATGATAGCGTTTGCCGCTTCTTCGAGTGAATCAACGATTAAATTCGGTTGGCAAAGTGCAGACTCTTGATAAGAATAATCAATTAAAATAGTTCGACAGCCCGCGGCACGACCAGCCAGCACATCACTATATCTATCACCAATCATAACACTACGCTGAAAATCTATCCCAAATTTTTCTGCCGCTTTTAGCAACATGCCAGGCTTTGGTTTACGACAACTACATCCATCAGTTTGGGAATGATAACACACCATTATCTCATCTAAAAATACAGTCTTTGCCAACATAACATGCATCGCTTCAACCACAGATTGTGTGACAAACCCATTCCCAACATCCGGCTGATTCGTCACTACAATCACGTGTAAACCCATTTTTTGAAAGCTTTGCGTAATGAAACCCGCTTCTGGAAAAATATGAAAATCTTCCAGCCGTCGCGGCGCAAACGGTTTTCCATTTTGAATAAAACTTTTGTTTAATACGCCATCTCTATCTAAAAAGACGGCAGATTTTAATTTCATACAAGTTATTCGCCTTAAAGCACTCTTATCATTCCTGTAAACTAAAGCAAACTGGATCCCAAAGAAACTGTGTAAAGATCCAATTTTTTGTTAATTGAATAAATCATTTTCACCTTGCAGCCTCCCCTGATATTCGGGTATGCTAACAATCAATTTGGAGAGGTGTCCGAGTGGTTGAAGGAGCACGCCTGGAAAGCGTGTGTACGTTTATAGCGTACCGAGGGTTCGAATCCCTCTCTCTCCGCCAGCAGCTTTAAATGAATATCAAGGTTAAATACATGTTAACTGACTCGCAACAACCAAGTTCAGCGCCATTGTCTTTGCGACGACAATCGATTTTAGCCGCCAGCAAACGCTATGCAAAAGAATTTCCAGAATGGCAAGTTAATACCTTAAAAGTCAACCACCGTGAAGAATTAAATAGTCATAAACGGGCACCTACCAGCCCTGGGGCTACTATCAAAGCGTAGATTTAGGGCACCGCTATCAAGTGAAACGTATTGTGGTAAAGCCAGGCGCAAAAACTTCAACACAGATCCATTATCACCGCTCTGAACATTGGGTTGTCGTAGAAGGCATTGCAAAAGTCACGCGTGGGGACGAAATACTACAAATTCATGAAAATGAATCCGTGTATTTACCCATGGGCATTAAGCATCGCATTGAAAATCCTGGGGAAATCCCTTTACATTTGATTGAAGTTCAATCGGGTTCGTATCTAGGCGAAGTGATATTGTGCGCATCGAAGATGAATATGGGCGGGTTGACACTATGACCTTTTGTGATGCAAGCTGATAACTTATTCTTTATAAATGTTTCGTTATTGCATCTTAAAATAAATGGGAATCTACACGACATCTGAAGAGGTTAAATATGTTTGAGCATGAATTCTTTGAAGCCGTACGAAAAAATAACTATGACACAGTATGGGGAATGATCTCGGGTCAATTGATCCAAAATCAATACATGAATGTTAATATCATTGAAAATGAAGAAACCCCTTTAACCCACGCCATTAAAAATGGATATGATAAGATTGCTCATTGCCTTATTGACCATGGCGCCGATTTTAATACCCCTAATGCGAATGGATATTCGCCCCTTGATCTTGCTGAACATTCAATTCATAACACTATCCGCACTCTAGTCTCAAAACTAAGAACCATGGGCGCTAAAAACTTGAAGGTAAATATCACATCCACCATTGATAAACAAATCCTACTCCAAAAATTTCAAGAAAATTTACAAATTGGTCTTCAAAAACCTGAATTTTCTAAGGTTAAACAGCATTATAATCAAGTCATTATTTCTCTACAAGATGCGTTAAATAAAATTTCAGGTCCACAAATCAATCCAGAAAACATCATTTCTTTAAAAGATAATTTCTCTCAAGCATTAGCTGAATTAGTAAAGAAAAATACTGACTGGGCAGCAAGCAATTTTTCGGCTGTGAAAAGACCAAGTAACCATGTGGCTCCCATTGTTGCAGAGGAAGCAAAGTTGATTTTAGAAAACTGCATGAAAGATATCATTAAAAAACCTAGCACACTTTTACAATATGAAGCAAAAACTACCCAATCGACAACTTCTAGCTATAGAACCAGAACGCAAGTGATGGCAGAAACTGATTCTATAATGCAAGCTCAGCAATATACGTTATCGAATGGAAAAATTATCACAATTGATCCTGCTATAAACAAAAAAATGCAAACGGAAACTTGTATTTTTAGAGATGAGGAACCCGCATTTACAAATATTCCTCAATTAGAAGAGAAATATCGTCAATATAGTAAAACAACGGTTGACGTTATGGATTCAGATGTATTTGACACTGCACAACTGTTACAGAAACAAGGCTATAATGCAGTCACTTTAGATTTAGCACATGCCAGAAGTCCTGGTGGTGGCGCACGAAGTGAGGCAGCGGCACAAGAAGAATCACTTTACCGTCGGTGCAATTATGACTTAGCTTTAAACCCAACAAAAAATCCAACTTTAAAAGCGGAACTAGACAGCATGAATAATGTATCTATTAGTAAACTTGGGAAACCCCGTAAAGAAACAAAATATAAAATCCCAGTTTACGGCGCTATATATACTCCACAAGTTTGCGTTTTTCGAAAAGGTAAACATGAGAATGACGAATTAATGGAACCCTTTTATGTCAACATGATTGCCGCGGCAGCACATTGCCCTTATGAGAGTGGCCACAAACTTAAAAAGGACGCACAGGCGTTTAGACAAAGTACCGAAAAAAAAATTAGGGCCATTCTACGTGTAGCGGCCATCAAAGGCCACGATGCCCTTGTATTAGGTGCCTTAGGATGCGGAGCATTTACGATGGATGGCATGATAAAACAAGAAACGGATGGATCTCCTTTTTCAACAACTACGGCCGTTGCAGAATGCTTTAGAAATGTATTGAAGGAAGATGAATTTAAGGGGGCCTTCAAACATGTAGCCTTTGCTATATTTGGGAGTAAGATGGCTCAAACGTTTTTGAACATTTTACCAAAAGAAGTCCTTGGAAAAACAAATACGCTAAAAGCGTAAGTTATCACTCCCGACCCACCGACATTGGCAGCTGGTACTGATTAAGATCCCCTCTTTTAGGGATAAAGTTGTACTGATCCATCTGTCTCCCGCTCTACTCACAGATTCCGGAATAACACTAACGACAAATTCTTTAGGCATCACAGCAGTTAACGGTAATGTGGTTGATCCGCCATTAACATAACGTTTTATCCTCGTTTCCTCTAAATAACAAAGGTTTCCTTTGCGCTTTATGCCATATATTTCTATCAAAGAATTGCCTTCTGCTACCCCATTCTGTTGTTGGTACTGGTAATGGATATTTAATTCTGGCTCTAAACTGTCTTGACGTAAAGTGACCCTTACCTTTGGTTCTTTTCCCGAACCAGAAGATAATAAGTAGGGGGGAAAATCACGACTAATATCGACGATTGCCCATTGATCACGATTGCTGCTATCTTTTTTAATTAATCGATGACCCATTCTATTTTCTTCCAAACCCAATGCTTGATTGACGATATGATAACTAGAACATTGCTTCATCTTTATCTCTGGATGTAAATAATGGTTTAATGCATCTTGCAAAGTTGGGGATACAAAACAAATAAATAAGTCAGGATGCAAGTAAATGGAATTGGATTTTCGATCCGCAAACCAAAGATACCTTAGGTCATTCGGATAAGAATAGCCATTGGCATTAAAGAGAAGCTTTCCTGAGGCAATACTGGGATCATTATAAGCCCAACCCTTCAACTGATAGGCAAATGGGAAGGGATAATTGTTAGCAACAGCATTTTTACCCTGAAGATCAGGAGACTCTAAATATTTGACAAAATTAAACGCGGTAGGAGGCAAGATATGAATATATTGTTTCTGTACAAAAAACCATTGTGGAAAAATTAAAATAACCAACACGATGGATATCACAGAAGAAATCAACCGAATCGGTGGATTGAATATGCTCCAAGCTTTTTTTCTTTCAATTGGCCAATAAATATAAACAATTTCAATTAATTTTCTGGTTAAAGATAATAATGTATAAAAACTAATTGCAATCAGGGTGCCATTTATAAATACATGAAAAACAACATAGCGACTTAAGTAACCCGAAAATACGTAGCCGGGGGACAACAAATAGACAATGGTATAGGCTATGAACCCGCAAAGTAAATAAATGAATACGGGAGGTAAACCGAGTAATTGTGAGTTCCCAAATAACAAGTTTTTAATTTTAAAATCGGATAAAATCGCGATGAAAATCAGGGATAATAACCCAATAATAATCAAACCCCAAACATAATCCCCATATAAAGAAGATAAAGCCAA
>JAJZUR010000118.1 GCA_021848375.1 Pseudomonadota bacterium
AGTCATTTAATTATAGACCTTTGTTCCCGTCATTTTTATAAAAATGGGTATTCGACCGCTTCTATACTCTGATTTTATGTATGTACATATATAATTTAAGTTTATATGTGTAATTTTCCTCCCGTGCGGTATAAATCTCTTCAATTAATCTAATTTTATCACAACATTCCCGTTCGGGAATAAAATGGTAGGAATCTAATAAATAAGTGCTAATAGGTAGTGTCAATTATCTTTCGCTATCTCATGTACCATCTCTTTCAATGCGTTAATCCATCCTGGCTCTGAATTTAAACTGGGGATAAAAATAAATTCTTTACCGCCTAATTGCTGCCACTGTTCACGCAAACGAATATTAATTTCTTCTAGTGTTTCTAAACAATCCGTTACAAACGAAGGAGAAACTAACGCGATATTTTGGATCCCTTCCTTGATGAGCGTCGGCAACATAATATCCGTATAAGGCTTTATCCATGGCGTGCGTCCCAAGCGGGATTGAAATGCGACTCGGTACTGATTCGATTCTAAATTTAAGGTTTTGGCAATTAAATCAGAAGTGATAAAACATTGGGCTCGATAACAGCGTTGATTTTTATCCGTTATGGTTGGGCAAGCGTGTACTCTATCACATGTCGCACCACAACCACTCTTAATAATATGTCGTTCTGGTAAGCCATGGTAACTCATGAGTATACAATCTACTTTTTTACCCGCCAGTGTATTCTGTATTCTCTCTGTATAAGCCGCAATAAAAGCAGGGTGCTGATAAAAATCTCGTAGTACGGTTATCTCGCTTTTTATCTTATTTTTTGATAATACCGACCATACCTGTTGAATCGCTGAATCCGTTGCAGCAGAGCTATATTGTGGAAATAACGGGAGCACATAAATATTCTCACAATTTTTGAGTTTACCCATCGCTTCTTCAATACTGGGATGACCATAGCGCATCCCCAATTCAACGTGATAGGCTTTCCCCAATGCTCGAGCCACTTCCGCTTTTAACCGCAAACTATATACTAATAGCGGCGAGCCTTCTTTTAGCCATATCTTTTGATAGGCCTTAGCCGATTTTTGATGACGAAATGGTAAAATCACCGCGTTGACCAAAACCCAACGAAAAAACCGTGGGATATCCACTACAAAAGGATCATTTAAAAATTGCTTTAAATACCGCAAAACTGAGCGGCGATCACAATGATCCGGCGTTCCAATATTAACTAATAAAAGACCTTTTTGAGACATCGTGATCAACTAAATGCAATATCAGACGGTTTCCAACAACAGCACTGGATCCACTTCTTTCTCATAATCAATACTAGAAAACCCAAATCCAAATAATTTGAGGAAATCTGCTTGATAACCTTTAAAATCGCTTAATTGATTCAAATTACTTGTATCCACCGTGCTCCACAACGCTTCCACTTTGTCCTGTATATCAGGACGTAACTCTAACTCATCCATGCGAATTCGCCCAACATCATCTATTCGCATTGTACCCGCACCATAGATCTGCGTTTTAAATAAGCGGTAAATTTGTTCAATTGATCCTTCATGTACGCCGGCTTCTTTCATTACTTTATATAATAGCGAGATATACAAAGGCATAATCGGTATCGCCGAGCTCGCTTGCGTCACAATCGCCTTCATCACGGCGATATAAGCCGCGCCTTGTTTCGCTTGTAATTTAAGGTTTAAGGCTTTAGCCGCACGATCAAGATCTTCTTTCGCCTTTCCAATGGCTGCCTTTCCATAAATAGGCCAGGTTTGTCTTGCACCAATATAGGTGTAAGAAACCGTTTTACAACCTTCTGCGAGCAAATTGGCCTTCTCCAAAGCCTCCATCCACATTTCCCAATCTTCGCCACCCATTACCTGTACTGTGTCGGCAATTTCTTCGGCGGTGGCGGGTTCTATAGCAATATTTTTAACTTCTGCTTTGTCAGTATCCAAAGTCTTTCCGGTAAACGCTGTTCCAATTGGTTTTAACACTGATTTTGCAACGTGGCCCGTTTTAGGATGTGTTCGACGTGGAGAGGCAACGCTATAAACCACTAAATCGACTGGCCCCATTTCTTTTTTAAGAAGTTCTATGGTTTTTTCTTTAATTGCATCTGAGAATGCATCGCCATTAATGCTCTTGGCGTAAAGACCCGCCGTCTTCGCGGCTTTTTCAAAAGCAACCGTATTATACCAACCTGCGGTTGCGGTGTGTTCTGCAGAAGGTTCTTTTTCAAAGCAAACCCCAAGCGTTTTTGCCCCACAGGCAAATGCCAAACTAATGCGGGTAGCAAGCCCATAGCCCGTAGAATGCCCAATAATTAAAACCTTTTTAGGACCGCCCGCAATAGCGCCTTGCCTTTTAACATACGCGATTTGTTCCTGTACATTTGCCTCACATCCAGCCGGATGTGCCGTCGTACAAACAAAACCTCTTACCTTTGGCTTTACGAGCATGTGATGAGTCCTCCTCCACTATCTACCTTCAGGCATATATCCTAGCTTATTTTGGGGTTTAGGATCCATGCTTCGTGGCTTTTCTAAAGAATTGACACTATATATCCTAACAGGTTAGAATTATTGGCTTTGCCAAAGTATTTCGCCAAATCGGAGCCGTATAAGTACCCGCGCTAGCTTTAATTTGAAAAACCCCATCTTACCCCTTTGCTTATTGATTTTGGTTGATCATATGGGATTTGGGATAATGTACCCTATCTTAGTGCCCATTTTTATGGATACCAGCAATAGTATTTTGGGTGCAGATGCTGGGGAATCACTGAAAAGCTTTTGGTATAGCGTAACGCTATCCGTTTTTCCGATCGCCATGTTTTTTGGCTTCAACTTTTCTTTTACTGCAATTAGGGTGGAGTTTTTACTTTCAGTTTATATCAGTCTTTTTGTTAAAAAAATATGAGTTCTCTGCTCAAGAAATTGGCCTTTTTATGTCTTTGATGGGGATTGGTTTTGCGCTCGGTTCCTCATGGGCACTAAAATGGATCACCCGATACCTCGAGGAACAGCCCGCTGCGTTTCTCGCCATGGGATGAGTACGCTGATGTTGAAAGTCTGGAAACCAAGCGATCTCGCAGCAACTAAGGGCATCTTAGGCTTGCCTGGGCTTTCGCATGAAAACCTATCTTGAAGCATGGGTTTTATACCCTGCAACTGTGCTTCAGCAATGGCTATCAACTGTGGTGAATCGGTCGTAGATGGCCAATTCGATCGATTCGGCAATTCCAAAGCATTCATGCAACTTGAAATTTTCACCTCTTTATCTTCTTTTTTGACCAATACTGTATAATGCACGGTACGAATAATTTCGCTGTCTCCCAGCATCTCAAACCAAGGCTCTACACATACTGCCCCTGGATAATGTTTTGCACAATGTTCAGCCAATGCCTCCATCGTCATCATTAACGTATTCATCCACGCAGTGCCTGCGCCAAGATTTTCCTTTGTTTGTGGATTAAATCCTTTGGGCGCCAATTTGTGCGCAAGCGCATGTAATAATTCGAGCTTTAAAGAACTCACCAATTTTTTGAGCCTTTGAAAACGCTCCGGCTCTAACTTGTCTTTATACTGCTCCTCTATATAATCCAGAAATATCTCTTTCGCGCTTTTCCCCATTACTTGTTTTTGTGATTGATAGCGGGGCCCCCCTCGTTTTTTATGGTTTAGACCATAGAGAGTAAAGGAAGTCTCTGCTTCTTCTTCAGCGCCTGTTGCGTTATTTTCCAAATTTTCTTTACTTGCATCCATCAGGGTTTCACCCCATAATTGCTCAATTTCACCGTTCTCGCACGGCAGTTCACTTGCATCGACTAGATGAGCTCTTAATTCATCCCCTTCATTCCCTCTTTTTTCAGGAGAAAGAAAACAAACCGTTCCTTCACCATCATTTGTCTTTATTGCAACTGATCGATAAGAAACCATTCTTGTCCCCTTTGGGGTTTTGGCAAATATTTCAGTTATGCCAGGTGTTGGCGTTTTAGACTCATCTTTTAACACAAAGGCCGGTTTTTTTGGGGGAGTTTTGGGCGCATCCGTTAATTCTACTGGTC
>JAJZUR010000008.1 GCA_021848375.1 Pseudomonadota bacterium
CGGATGATATTGTCGTCATTGCAGGAAAAGGTCATGAAAATTATCAAATTTTGGGTACCGAAAAAATCCCTTACTCTGATCAAGAGCAAGTCGAAAAAGCACTGAAACGGAGAATGAGTTCATGAAAGCTTTAACTTTATCATTTGTTGCTCATACGCTACATATCGAATTTAAGGGAGTGGATGCAAATATCAAAGGCGTGAAAGCGGATTCTAGACAAGTGATGCCGGGTGATTTGTTTGTTGCTATAAAGGGTGAACGAGTTGATGGCCACGACTATCTTCAAGAAGCAGAAGAAAAAGGTGCGATTGGGGTTTTGGCGAGCCGTAGTGTTACAACAAAATTGCCCGTGCTTAGGGTGCCTGATACCATAAAGGCGCTGGGTGATCTCGCGAAAGCTTATCGTCGTCAATTTTCTATCCCGATGCTCGCCATTACCGGCAGCTGTGGAAAAACCACTGTAAAAGAGCTGCTAACCAATATTTGCCGCTTGGAAGGATCGGTATTATCTTCGATTGGCAATTTAAACACAGAAGTCGGCGTTCCTTTAACACTATTGCGCTTAACGCCAGAGCATCGCTTGGCGGTGATTGAAATGGGTGCGAGGCAAAAAGGGGATATTGCGTACTTGATGTCGCTTGCAGAGCCTTCGATTAGTCTGATTACCAATGCTGGGGTAGCCCATCTGGAAGCGTTTGGTTCTCGGCGGAATATTGCTGAAGCGAAGGGAGAAATATTTGAACAGTTGCCAGCAAACGGAACCGCCGTGATCAATATGGATGATACAAATGCGAAATATTGGAAGAGTTTGTTGAAACCTAGCCAAAAAGTCATTACGTTTGGTTTTAATGGGGATCCAACCATTACAGCGCGAAATATTCAACAAAAAGATTTGGGTTCTGAATTTGATTTAGTGATGGATGAAGGTGTTGCGCACGTTTGTCTTCCTGTGCCTGGGAAGCATATGATCCAAAATGCGTTAGCCGCGGCTGCTGGCGCACGCGCCTTTGGTATTTCTATTGCCGAGATTCAAGCGGGTTTAGAAAGTTTTGTTCCCGTTAAAGGACGCTTACAATTTAAAATGGGATTAAATCAAACCAAGATCATTGATGATAGCTATAATGCGAATCCGATCTCAATGCGAGCTGCATTAGCTGTTTTAGCAACCGCTAAAGGATCTAAATTATTGGTGATGGGAGATATGCTCGAATTGGGTAAAGAAGAGGTAATGTTGCATCAAAAAATTGGTGAAGAGGCAAAAGCATTAGGGATAGATAGATTATTTGGCGTTGGCGCATTAACCATTGCTGCTGTTCATGCATTTGGTACTGGCGCTAGCCATTATGAAGATAAGCCGTCGTTAATTGCTGCTTTGCGTCAACATTTAAATTCCAATACAACGGTATTAGTGAAAGGTTCGCGCGGGATGCGGATGGAGGACGTGGTAACTGCCTTAACAATGGATTGATAGATGAGTGAAGGAAGCGAGACATGTTATTATGGCTTTTTGATTATTTAACCGATTATTATCACGCTTTTAGCGTATTTGAATATTTAACGCTACGTACCATTCTAGCAGCTTTAACCGGTTTAATTATTGCCTTATTGGTGGGACCGCCCATGATCCGCTGGCTTGCTAAATTTAAAGTGGGGCAAGTCGTGCGGGATGACGGTCCTAAAAGTCATTTTAGTAAAGCAGGTACCCCGACGATGGGGGGAGCCATGATTATTGTGGCCATTACCATTGCCACGATTTTATGGAGTAATTTAGAGAATCCTTATGTTTGGATAGTCTTAGCAGTGACCCTTGGATTTGGTTTGGTGGGTTGGATCGATGATTATCGAAAATTAATACGCCGTAATTCAAAAGGCTTATCTGCGCGCTGGAAATTTTTTTGGCAATCACTCATTGCACTCTTTGCTGCGATATTTTTGTTCATTCACGCAAAAACGCCGGCAGAAACCAGTCTTTTGGTTCCCTTTTTTAAAAATGTGATGATCCCATTGGGTGGGTTTTATGTGATTTTGACATATTTCGTCATTGTCGGAACCAGTAACGCCGTTAATTTAACCGATGGATTGGACGGATTAGCCATTATGCCGATTGTGTTGGTCGGCGGTGCATTAGGAATTTTTGCGTATATTACGGGTCATGTGAAGTTTGCCAGCTATTTGTCTGTACCCTACATACCCGGGGTAGAGGAAATTGCCGTATTCTGTGGGGCATTGGTAGGTGCAGGCCTTGGTTTTTTATGGTTTAATGCTTATCCTGCCCAAGTGTTTATGGGGGATGTTGGTTCTTTAGGATTAGGGGCAGCATTAGGCGTTATGGCAGTTTTAGTCCGTCAAGAATTAGTATTATTTATGATGGGTGGAGTTTTTGTGGTGGAAACAATGTCAGTCATACTGCAAGTGGCTTCGTTTAAATTGACGGGTCGACGCATTTTTAAAATGGCGCCGATACACCATCATTTTGAATTACAGGGTTGGCCAGAGCCGAGGATCATTGTGCGCTTTTGGATCATCACAGTGGTTTTAGTCCTTTTTGGTTTAGCAACCTTAAAACTTCGTTAAATGAAATGATAAAAAATTATTCTAATATTGTCATCATAGGATTAGGTGAGACAGGGTATGCTTCTGCACGCTATTTCATTGCGCGAAATATGCCGGTCGTGATCGTCGATAGTCGTAATGATCCTCCCAAACTCGCCGAATTCAAACAGCAATATCCACAGGTTCCCGTTTATACGGGGGGATTTAAAAAAGAAATTTTAGTCTCTGCTGATTTAGTCATTTTAAGTCCCGGCATCTCAAAAGATCATTCGGATATACGGCACAATGTTTCTCCTGGGGTAGAAATCATTGGTGATATTGAATATTTTGCAAGATGTATTGATCCACAGATACCCATTGTTGCAATAACGGGATCCAACGGCAAAAGTACCGTCACGACGTTGGTTTATGAAATGGCTAAAGCAGCGGGCATTCAAGTCGCTGTCGGTGGAAATCTTGGGATCCCCGTCTTGTCATTACTTTCAGAAAAATTTGATTTATTAGTATTAGAACTATCGAGTTTTCAATTAGAAACCACTTCCTCTTTAAAATTAAAAACCGCAACCGTCTTAAATGTCTCGCCAGATCATATGGATCGCTATTCCTCTCTTGTCGATTATAAAGCTGCTAAGTGCCGAATTTTTGAGCATTGCGAACAAATGGTTATCAATCGTGAAGATCCTGTTTTCTCTGAAGCAATAAATCATAAAACGAAAATCATTAGTTTTGGTTTAGGGAGCGCATTGGGAAACAATTTTGGCATAGAGACAGTTAATCATCAAAAATGGTTAGCCAAAGGGCGAACACCTTTAATGCCGATAGCAGAGCTTAAATTATTCGGTTTGCACAATATCGCCAATGCATTGGCGGCTTTGGCAATTGGGGCTAGTATTGATTTGCCGCTATCGGTCATGTTAACGGTTCTAAAATCTTTCAAAGGCTTAGCACATCGTTGCGAGTGGATAAAAGAGATCCATGGTGTGCCCTGGATCAATGATTCTAAGGGAACGAATGTGGGCGCTACCATTGCTGCTTTAGAAGGAATAGCAACGGCTATCCCAGGAAAATGGGTTTTAATTGCCGGCGGGGTTGGGAAAGGGGCAGATTTTTCGCCCTTACGGGAGGTAATTGCGGCGCATTGTCGAGCCGTTGTCTTAATTGGTGAGGCAAAAGAAGCCCTCAAGCATCTATTAGAACCCGCAGTTCCCTGTTTATTGGCAACGACGATGGGAGATGCTGTTCTGAAATGCTCGAAGCTTGCAGAACCTGGGGATGGGGTTTTATTGTCCCCTGCCTGCGCTAGTCTAGATATGTTTAGCAATTTTGAGGCGAGAGGTGAGGCTTTTCGGGAAGCCGTACTAAATTTTAAGGGCTAGGCAGCAACGGAAAAGTAAAGAATATGGTAATATCGGCTGCAAGTGGCCGATTGACGCAAGGTGAAAGTTGAATAGCTCATTTTTGATCATTTTTGGATTAACTCTTTTTTTATTATCCGCAGCTTTAGTTCGGGTATTTTGCGCTTACGCATTTAAATTTAATCTTCTGGATGTTCCTAACGCTCGTTCGACGCATGTTGATGTTACCCCGCGCGGGGGCGGGGTTATCTTTGTTTTACTCTGGCTCTTTTGTCTTATTTTTGCTTTTATCCAGGAATGGGTAACTTATACAGAATTTTGGCTTCTCTTACCGACGACATTTATTATTTCTCTGCTCGGTTATTGGGATGATCACCAAGGTTTAACGGTACGGCGTCGTTTTATTATTCAAGTTGGGGTTGCAATGCTGGCCGTAGCGTTGCTGGGTGGGATCTCCACCTTTAGATTATTCAGTGAAAATCCCTTCTATTTGGGTTCAGCGGCGCTCGGTTTAGGTGTGTTGGGCTTGGTTTGGTCAACCAATTTGTATAATTTTATGGATGGGTTAGATGGTATTGCAGCAGTAGAAGCGCTTTTTGTGTTTGGCGTTGGCGGATATTTATTTTGGCAAGAAGGCTCGAACGTATTTTTACTGGCATGGGCATTGGTACTCGGGGTCGGTGGATTTTTAGTTTGGAATTGGCCAAAAGCACGTGTTTTCATGGGAGACGTGGGTAGTTATTGCCTGGGATTTTTAGTGGCTCTTTTTGCCTTGATTGGGGATCAAAATTATCATATTCCAATTACCCTGTGGGTTATTTTATATGGGGTATTTTGGTTTGATGCTACAGTGACGGTTTTAAGGCGGTTGATTAAGGGCGAAAATATCAGTGTGGCGCATCGCGGTCATGCATTCCAACGGCTTTATCTTTCTGGGTTTTCAGCAAAACAAGTTTTAGCAGGCGTTGTAGTACTCAATAGCATTTTAGTCGGGATAGCATTATTTGCGCGTAATAAGCCTGAATTTTTAGGATGGGGTTTATTAATCTCCGTTCTTATTTTATCCGGGGTTTATGGCATTATTGAAATTCTAAAACCCATGCCGCGTTACCCATGACTATTCATCAAAATTCTCCCACAGCCCGTTGTACCTTTGCCATCATCTCTCACCCGGATGCGGGAAAAACGACGATTACTGAAAAACTATTATTATTTGGGGGAGCAATTCAGCTGGCTGGAACCGTAAAAGGGCGAAAAGCGTCCCGGCATGCAACATCTGACTGGATGGAATTAGAAAAGCAACGCGGAATTTCGGTGACAACATCCGTTATGCAATTTCCGTATCGCGATCGGATGATGAATTTATTAGACACGCCTGGTCACGAAGATTTTTCTGAAGATACCTATCGAACCTTGACGGCGGTCGATTCCGCTTTAATGGTCATTGATGCTGTTAAGGGTGTTGAATCACGCACCATTAAATTAATGGAAGTGTGCCGTTTGCGGGACACTCCAATCATGACCTTTATTAATAAATTAGATCGTGATAGTCGAGAGCCAATAGAATTATTAGATGAAATTGAACGTGTTTTAAAGATCCGTTGCGCACCCATTACGTGGCCTATTGGCATGGGTAAACATTTCAAAGGGATCTACCACGTAGAATTAGACACTATTTGTTTATATAAGCCGGGTCAAAATGAGCGTGTACAAGCAGGCCAAATGATCCCAGGTCTTCATAACCCTGCATTGGATGCAGCCATTGGATCCGATCTCGCCAAAGAATTTCGAGAAGAATTTTTATTAGTGCAAGGCGCGAGTCATAATTTTGATAAAGCCGCCTATTTAAAGGGCGAGTTAACGCCCGTGTTTTTTGGTTCCGCTTTAAATAATTTTGGTGTGCGAGAGTTATTGGACGCTTTTGCAGCCTATGCTCCACTGCCACAGGCGAGAAAAACGCATACGCGAAGTGTAGAGGCAGCGGAAGAAAAATTCACTGGTTTTGTGTTTAAAATTCAAGCAAATATGGATCCAAATCATCGGGATCGGATCGCATTTTTGCGGATCTGCTCTGGGAAATATCAGCAAGGCATGAAAATGCGTCATGTGCGTTTGGGGAAAGATATTCAAATTGCCAATGCCTTAACTTTTATGGCAGGCGAACGGGATAGAGTTGTTGAAGCCTATGCCGGTGATATTATCGGTTTGCATAACCATGGTACCATTCAAATTGGCGATACCTTTACGCAAGGGGAAAGTCTTAAATTTATTGGGATACCCTATTTTGCCCCAGAATTATTTCGTGCCGTACGCCCTAAAGATCCGCTCAAAGCAAAAGCTTTGCAAAAGGGTTTAATTGAGCTCTCAGAAGAGGGAGCAACCCAAGTGTTTAGACCATTACATGATAATCGAATTATTCTCGGTGCGGTTGGAGAGTTACAATTCGATGTAGTAGCGCATCGTTTACAATTTGAATATAACGTCGACTGTATTTACGACAGCATTAACGTTGCAACCGCCCGTTGGGTGCGTTGTACGGATCCCAAAAAATTAGTGGAATTTGAACGCAAAGCCAAAGATAACTTAGCCATGGATGGGGGCAATAATTTAACCTATTTGGCTCCTACGATGGTTAACTTAAATCTTACCCAAGAACGCTGGCCAGATATTACCTTTTTTGCAACCCGTGAACATTAAACCAAAAGAACCAAAAGGGTCTATCATCGGATTTTAGCAGGTGACAAGGCCTAAAAGGAAGGTTAAGCTGGCCCTCTGACAGGGGTGGTCAGCAAACTGTAAGGTAATGCTTGTTTGAAATGCCGCCCTTGTCACCTGCTAAAATCCGATGATAGACCCTATTTCTTTCTTATTATTATAATTCACTGGGGTAGGGGGTCAAATTTAGGCCCCAAAAAATCGCCAATTAGCTAGCTGTTTTTAATCTCTTCTAGCCGGCCATTTAGTTTTGCTAAAGAGGCCGTAAATTCTAGTTGACGAGCTATCTCTTGATCAACAACGTCTTTAGGGGCATTTTCAACAAAGTTGGTATTGGAAAGTTTTTGCTTCGCTTTTTCCAGTTCTTTATTTAATTTGTCGATTTCTTTTTGCAGCCGATTAATTTCGGCATCTTTATCAATGAGACCGCCCAGCGGAATCAAGATTTCGAGATCCCCGACCAAAGCAGTGGCTGCAGGGGGACGGGTATCGTCTGGTTTTAGCCAATGGAGAGATTCTAATTTGGCCAAGGCACTAAGCCATTCGCTATAGTTTTTTATTCGAGTTTGATCTTCTGAATTGCCATTAAAAAATAAAACGGGAACTCGTTTGGAAGGCGGAACATTCATCTCTCCTCTGATATTGCGAATGGCTAAGATAATGGATTTAAGCCATTCAATATCCGCCTCTGCTTTGAGATCATGACACTCAACCGAGCTTTCAGGGTAAGGCTGTAACATAATGGTTTTACCGGAAATTCCTGAGAGAGGCGCAACTTTTTGCCAGATGGCTTCCGTAATATAAGGCATAAAGGGATGTAGTGCCCTCAGCATTTCTTCTAGGATAGTTATCAAGGTAAAACGGGCGCCAGCAGCGGTGGAATTTTCATTCATTGAATTCAAGACAGGTTTTGTCAGCTCTAAATACCAATCGCAATATTCATTCCAGGTGAAATCATATAAAGCTTGGGCTGCTAAATCAAAGCGGTATTCCCCCAGATGTTTTTCAACGGCAAGTTTCACCCGCTGCCAAGCGGATACAATCCAATTATCCGCTGTAGACCATGATTTTACAGTGCTTTCATCTCCCATTTTCCCTTCGGTATTCATTAACACAAAGCGAGCCGCATTCCAAAGTTTGTTACAAAAATGTCGGTTTCCTTCGATGCGTTTTAGATCAAAACGAATAAAACGTGCGCTGGTGGCAAGCGTTGCATAGGTAAAACGAAGCGCATCCGTACCATAAGCGGGAATACCATTTGGAAATTCTTCAGAGGTTGTTGCTTCGATGGCTTTGGCTAATTGCGGCTGCATGAGACCATAGGTACGTTTTTGAATGAGGGCTGGGAGATCGATGCCATCAATCAGATCAATTGGATCTATCACATTTCCTTTGGTTTTGGACATTTTTTGACCGTTTTGATCTTGTATCAAACCATGGATATAAACGGTCTCAAAAGGCATTTCGTTGGTAAATTTTAGACCAAACATGATCATTCGTGCGACCCAGAAAAAGATAATATCAAAACCAGTAACTAATACTTGGGTCGGATAAAAGGTTTGTAAAAGCTCAGTATTTTCTGGCCAGCCTAAGGTTGAAAAAGGCCACAATGCGGATGAAAACCAGGTATCGAGCACATCTTCGTCTTGTCTTAAGGGAAGGGTAGCTGCTAATTTATATTTTATTCGAACTTCCGCTTCATCTTTAGCGACATAAATATTTCCAGCATCATCATACCATGCAGGGATCCGATGACCCCACCATAATTGGCGGCTGATACACCAATCCTGAATGTTACGCATCCATTCAAAGTACGTCTTAGACCAATTATCGGGTACAAATTTGATGTTTCCATTTTCAACCGCTTCTAATGCAGGTTTAGCGAGCGTTTCGACTTTTACAAACCACTGATCGGTTAATAAAGGCTCAATGATGGCGCCGCTGCGATCACCTTTGGGAATTTTTAAAATGTGCGGCTCTATTTTTTCGATTAATTTTAATGCATTGAGATCTTTTATGACTCTTTCGCGCGCCACAAAGCGATCTAGCCCTTGGTAGGCTTTCGGTACCGCATCGTTTAGCGTTGCGTCTAGATTCATAATATTCAATTGCGGGAGGCTGTGACGTGCCCCCATCGCATAATCATTAAAATCATGCGCTGGGGTTATTTTGACACAGCCAGTCCCAAAAGCGGGATCAATACTGTCGTCGGCAATGACCGGGATTAACCGATCGGTGAGCGGTAGTTGTAGCATTTTACCGATGAGAGCACGGTAACGGGGATCTTCCGGGTGTACGGCAACGGCAACATCGCCAAATAGGGTTTCAGGACGAGTAGTCGCAACCACAACGGAACCAGAACCTTCTGGAAAAGGATAGTGAATATACCAAAGCGAGCCATTTTCATCTTCAGATTCTACTTCGAGATCAGAAACGGCCGTTTTTAAGACAGGATCCCAATTGACTAAACGTTTACCCCGATAAATTAACCCTTCTTGATGTAACTGAACAAATACCTCAATCACGGCTTTGGATAAGCCTTCATCTAAGGTAAAGCGCTCTTTACTCCAATCGACCGATGCGCCGATCCGACGTAATTGTCGGGTAATATTACCGCCCGATTCATTTTTCCATTGCCAGATCCGATCCAAAAACGCTTCGCGGCCAATGACATGTCTGGATTGATTTTCAGCAATCAATTGCCGTTCCACCACCATTTGGGTTGCAATCCCAGCATGATCAGTTCCGACTTGCCATAGGGTATTATATCCTTTCATACGATGATAACGGATTAAGATATCCATTAACGTTTGTTGAAATGCATGCCCCATGTGCAAATGGCCTGTCACATTCGGTGGCGGGATCATAATACAATAAGGTTTGCCTTTACCGCTTGGCGCAAAACAACCTGAGTTTTCCCAATATTGGTACCACTCTTTTTCCAACGTTGCGGGATCATACGTTTTCTCTAGCATAAAATAATCTTACAAAATTAAGATGCGGCGGGTAAGTAATCCAGTAAATACTGAACCAACAACGCAACGGGTCGCCCAGTCGCGCCGCGTTCTTTACCACTGGAGCGTGTAGCCACACCGGCAATGTCTAAATGCGCCCACTTAAATTTTTTGGTAAAGCGGGATAAGAAACAAGCCGCCAGCACCGAACCTACTTCAGGCGGATTCGCAACGTTTGCGACATCAGCGAAGTTACTGTTTAAAGACTCTTGATATTCATCCCACAGAGGCATTTCCCAACAGCGATCACCACTCGTCATCCCTGCATTAAAGAGTTCTTTGGCAAGCGGTGGATAATTACTAAATAACCCGCTTGCTTGTGAGCCTAACGCTAAAATGATCGCGCTGGTTAAAGTTGCAACATCAATCACAATTTCCGGATCAAACCGTTCAGAGTACGTCAGCGCATCACACAATACGAGACGACCTTCCGCGTCGGTATTTAAAATCTCGATGGTAAGGCCAGACATACTGGTGATAATGTCCTCAGGACGCGTGGCTGAATTTCCTGGCATATTTTCAGCACTTGCTATGACGCCGATGATGTTGAGTGGGAGTTCCAGTTCGGCTGCAGCGCGTAAGGTTGCTAAGACGGCTGCGCCTCCGCACATATCATATTTCATGCCAATCATTGCGATGGGTGGTTTTAATGAATTACCACCCGTATCAAATGTGATCCCTTTACCCACTAATACGATGGGTTTTTGTTTATCTTTGCGGCCCCTATATTCCAAAGTGATTAAGCGTGGAGGATTTTTGCTGCCTTGTCCAACGGATAATAGCGCACCCATTTTAAGTGCTGCGATTTGTTTTTCATCTAAAATCGCCGCACTGAGACTGGGAAAGCTTTTCGCAAGTTTTTCTGCTTCTTTCGCAAGGTAACTTGGCGTACAAATATTCGGCGGAAGATTGCCTAAATCTTTGGCAAAGGCAATACCATTTGCAATGGCTTGTCCTTCCGTTATCGCGCGTTCAGCTTCTCGAATTTCTTTTTTGCTCGGAATGCCTAGCGCCATGCGTTTTAGGTTTTGACGAACTTTTTCTTTTTGACTTTTAAATTGATCAAATCGATAAAATGCCTCGATCGTCATTTGCACGATTTGTCTGACTTTCCAATGAACATCTCGATTCTTCACTGGGAGTTCAACTAAATAACAAGCGGCCTCAATGGCACCCGTTTGGAGAATGCGGCTAATCATTTTTCGGATGATGTCGCGAAAGGCTTTATCCGCTAATTCGCGTTCACTTCCGCACCCAATCAATAATACGCGTTCTGCCGTGACATTGGGTACGTGATGTAACAATAAAATTTGTCCAAGCTTGCCCTCCATATCCCCAGTTCGCAAGATATTTTTGAGGTAACCTTCACACAGCGTATCTACACTCTCTGCCGCCGAAGACATTTTTTGGTTTTCAAATATTCCAAGAACGATGCAATCTGATCGTTGTTTTTCTGGAAGTGTGGTTTTTGCGCTAAATTCCATAACATAATCCTCAACAGCCAAGCAAAAGTAGTTTAAGCTCTGAAAAACTGTTAGTGTACCTGAATTCAGCGTGATTTTGTACGTTCTTTGGATGAAAAGAGACTGGTTGATTAAAATGCGGATTATTGCTAGATATATAACTAAAGAAATAGTAACGACATTTTGTGTTGTAACGATAGTATTGTTACTGATTGTCTTAAGTAATCGTTTTGTTCACTATCTTGCTAAAGCGGCGACCGGTGAATTGCCAATCAGTGTTGTTTTTAATATCGTCGGACTGTATATTCCTGAGTTGCTAAGCTACCTTATTCCCTTAGGGTTGTTTGTGGCTATTCTCTTTGCGTTTGGTCGTTTATACGTTGATAGTGAAATGACGGTTTTTGCGGCGTGCGGAATTAGTACTCAATACATCATTCGTCTGACGTTAACGATTGCCTCGATTATCATGTTATTAACCGCTCTTTTAACCTTATGGATAGTTCCGAAAGTAGCAGAGATCCGTGAGCAAGTCATGTCAGAAGGTGAAACATTTGGCGTGATGCAATCGTTACTGCCTGAACGGTTTCAAACGTTTTCCGATGGAAGTCTGGTTTTTTATATTGAAGGCGCTGCCGCAAAGAAAGATGACAGTTTAAAAGGAATTTTCATTGCAGAAAGGCCCAGTCAACCAGGGTCAACGGAAAGAGGATGGACACTGATTACGGCAGAAGAAGCGCAAATCAAGCGAGAGGATAATGATGAATCCTTTTATTTGGTTTTGAGAAAGGGACAGCGTTATCAAGGGTTACCGGGTACGGCAAATTATACGGTCATTTCCTTTGATGAGTATGGACGGGCGATCCCAAATAACAACGAGCAAAAACCGAGCGATACTTTAAGATTAGTGAATACGACAACGCTATTGAATTCGGATCTGCCGCAAGACGCAGCAGAGTTACAATGGCGTTTGTCGCTACCCATCAGTGTCATTATTTTGGCTTTAATAGCAGTTCCATTAGCGCGGGTAAGAACAAGACAAGATCGGTTTGCGAGATTTCTCCCAGCGATTGTTATCTACATTATTTACTATAACTTATTTACCATCAGTCGCCGGTGGGTAGCAGCTGGCGTTATCCCTAGTTATCTCGGTGTTTGGTGGGTTCATGGTTTATTTTTATGTGTGGCGTTGGTTTTAATTGCCAAAGAAACGCATTGGTTTAAAAGAGCGGGCTGATGAAAATTTTAGATAAATACATCGCAAGACAAATCAACACTTTTATCTTAATTGTCGCTTTGGCGTTTTGGGGATTTGATATCTTTTTTAACTTAGTGCATGAATTACAAGTGGTGGGGAAAGGGCAATATACGCTGGGGGTTGCTCTACAGTATTTGTCGTTGATTACGCCTAGTCGTCTTTATACTCTTTTTCCCTGGGCAGCATTAATTGGCACGTTGATTAGTCTTGGCGCTTTAGCGAATCACAGTGAGTTAGTGGTGATGCGCACCAGTTCGGTTTCTGTTGCGAGAATTACGTGGTCGGTTTTAAAAGCTGCACTTATTTTATTGATTGTTGTGGTATTTTTAGGAGAAGGCGTTGCTCCTTTGACGGAGCGGGTCGCACAACATATTCGAACACTTGCGTTAAGCGATGGACAATCCATTCAAACTGCCTACGGTATTTGGGTGCGCCAAGGTCAAGAATTTATCCATGTGCAATCGACGCGGTCGGATGGTGAATTACTGGGTGTTACGCGTTATCAATTTGATGATAAAAGAAAATTAAAAGAAGTGATGTTTGCCAAACGTGCAGACCCTGTCAAAGAAGGTTGGCAACTATACGATGTGCAAGGGACAATATTTTTGGATAAAAAGACGTGGGTATTTAAAGAAGCAGTCAAAAGGGTACATCAACTCGTGGAACCTCAGATTTTAGAAACTGCGATGGTGAAACATCCGGAGCGTTTATCGCTATTAGCGTTATGGGGTGGGATCCAATATCGCGTAAAAAACGGGCTGAGTAGCCAACAATATGAATTAGCGCTTTACACGAAGCTGTTTCAGCCGCTGGTTATTTTGATGATGGTTTTTTTAGCGGTCCCTTTTGTTTTTGGACCATTACGTTCTGTCAGTATGGGATTTAGAATTGTCGTTGGTATTTTTGTAGCCTTTTTATTTAATACGTTAAATAGCCTATTTGCGCCATTGGCGATTGTTTATCAATTCCCTCCTTTATTAGCGGTCTTGTTGCCCATTATTGTTTTTACGGGCGTTGGGATTTTCATTTTACGTCGCGCGAAGTAGCTTTCCCCGCGCAACCTATTTTTCTTCAAGGATATAGAGCCCGGGCAATTCTCGATAATGACCGTTGTAATCGATACCGTACCCAACGACGACGCGATTTTTATCATCGTCTGGAAATTTTTTCATGAGCGCATTCATATTGAATAATTCAAAATCGGGATAATAAACAGTTTGATCACGTGTTTTTTTAGAGAATAATACTAAGGATTTAAGGCTTTTGGGATGTTTTTCTTTAAGCACTTTGATAATGGCACTCAGGGTATTGCCGCTATCCAACACATCATCGACAATTAAAATATTTTTGCCTTTAACTTTTAGTTTTTCTATCCCGGTTAATCTCACTTTACCCCCTGGCCCATGTTCATCGCCATAGGTATTGGCTTGTACATATTCAAGCGTTACGGGGATTTTCAAGTTTCGGATCAAATCGGAAGTTAAGCAAATCGCACCTTTCATCACCATAATAATAGTGATAGATTCGCCCTGATAATTTTTGTTAATTTCTTTTGCGGTTTCCTGAAGCTTTTTGGCTATCATTTGAGGAGAAACTAACACTTTAAGTTCTTCCGCCGCAAAGGAAAGTGAGCTAAAGCAGAGGGTCAATAACGCGAAATATTTGTTCATTGTTACTCCTCGAATCATAGGCAATTATATAGGCATTGCGCTAGATATCCAATATGTAGGGGCACAAAAGGGTATCTTGCGGAGCATTCGGGAGGCATGATAACCTTAACCGCTTGCAAACAAAAATTTAGGCGCGTAGCTCAGTGGTAGAGCACCACCTTGACATGGTGGTGGTCGGTGGTTCGATCCCACTCGCGCCTACCAGAGATGTCTGACACCTTTAAGCTCGTAATCGCAAAGCATTGAGGATAACAGAGACAGAGCTAAGGCTCATTGCAGCTGCAGCTAACATCGGACTTAAGAGGATCCCGGTAAAAGGGTATAAGATTCCAGCAGCGATTGGTATGCTAAGGATATTATAGATAAACGCAAGAAAGAGATTTTGGTTAATATTTTGCATGACTTTTTTGCTTAATTGATAAGCATGCGCGATCCCCATTAAATCACCCTTTAATAACGTAAGGCCAGCACTTTCAATTGCAATGTCAATTCCTGTTCCTATCGCAATCCCGACATCCGCTTCCATTAAGGCGGGTGCATCATTAATTCCATCACCCGCCATGGCAACAATAAGTCCACGTGAACGCAGTTGTTTAATGAGTTCGCTTTTTTTCTGAGGCAAAATCTCTGCTTCGACGGTATCAATATTCAATTGATGAGCGATAATATTGGCTGTTGTCAGATTATCGCCGGTTGCCATGATGATATGAATACCCTGCTTACGTAAAGCAGTAAGTGCTGCAGGCGTAGAAGATTTAATAGGATCCATAATGCCGATCATGCCAGCAATTTTTCCATCTATCGTTATGAAAACAACTGTTTCGCCGTTGCGTCGTAGATCTTCGGCTTTATCTCTTAAGATGCCAAGATCAATATTTAATAAGTCTAGTAATCTATCGTTGCCGAAACCAATTTTTTTAGAATCGATAGTTCCGGTAACGCCTTTCCCTATCTCGGCTCTAAAGTCTGTCACCGGGAGCAAAGCAATATTTTTCTCTTTAGCGATTTTTGCAATCGCGCTGGCTAGGGGGTGTTCACTGTTGTTTTCAAGGCTACTGATGAGTTTTAAATTTTCAGTTTCGTTAAATCCTGCAACAGTGAATAGGGTGTGAACGGATGGTTTTCCAACGGTTAAAGTGCCAGTCTTATCAATTACCAGTGTGTTAATTTTTGCTAATCTTTCTAGGGTTTGCGCATTTTTGATGAGGATCCCTGCTTGCGCGCCACGGCCTACCCCAACAACAATCGACATAGGCGTTGCTAAACCCAGTGCGCATGGGCAGGCAATCATCAATACTGATATTGCAGAGATGAATCCGTAGAGCGTTCCTATCACTGGCGCAAAAAATACCCAGCAAATAAAAGCAAGGATGGCTATCAGAATGACAATTGGCACAAAATAGCTCGAAATGCGATCGACTAAACGTTGTATCGGGGCTTCTGAGCGTTGGGCATTTGAAACCAATTCAATGATTTGTGATAATAATGTTTCAGTGCTTATCCTTTCAACGGACATAATGAAACTACCCTTTAAATTTATTGTGCCAGCAAATACCATGGAACCTATTGTTTTTTCGATGGGGATAGCTTCTCCCGTCAACATGGATTCATCGACTGAGCTTATGCCTTCAGTAATCTTGCCATCAAGCGGAATTTTTTCACCTGGGCGAATTCGTAGCCGATCGTTTAGTTGTACTTCATTAACCGGGATATCTTCTTCCGTTTGATTAGTTTGGATTCTTCGGGCGATTTTGGGCGCTAAATTAATTAATGATCGTAGGGCGTTGGATGTTTTTTCTCGCCCTCGAAGTTCCAGAAATTGTCCCATTAATACAAGGGTGGTGATAGTGGCAGCGGATTCAAAGTAAACAAACGCTTCACCCTTTATGTTTTTGAAAGCGGTCGGTAAAAAAGCAGAAAAAGACCAGGCACCCACGCTATAAAGATAAGAAATTCCTATGCCAAGGCTAATCAGTGTAAACATATTGAGCTGATGTCTTGTTACAGAGAGCCAACCTTTTTTGAAAAAAGGCCAACCGCCCCATAAGATGACAGGGGTTGCTAATAAAAACTGCACCCAATTTAGTGAAAACGGAATAACGTGTTCCCACATGCTAAGAACAATAAGAGGGATAGTTAAGAAAGTACTGATCCAAAAACGCCAAGAAATATCTATAAATTCATGTTTAAATTCATCTTCAGCTGAAGGCTTGTTTGACTCTAGTAACATTCCGCACTTAGAACAAGCGCCTAGCGTATCCTGTTTAATTTGTGGATGCATCGGACAAGTGTATGTCGTGTGTTTCACTGGCAAATCCTATACTTTCTGCTTAAAATGCTGACCTTGTTTATTATAGCAGTCTTTGTCTTTTGACTGAAAGTTCTGGTACAATAATTGTTTTGAGATTCCACGTTTCTTGAAGTTAGTTAATTTATTAAAAGGCGAAAGACATGCCCGTAATAACGTTACCCGATGGTAAAACCTTAAATTTTGATAGTCCCATTTCTGTTCAAGCCGTTGCAGCGTCCATTGGCGTCGGTTTGGCGAAAGCCGCTTTAGCCGGCAAAGTTGATGGCGTGATGGTCGATACCGCTTATATTATTGATAAAGACGCGACGCTTAACATTATTACAGGGCGCGATCCGGAAGGGCTAGAAGTGATTCGTCATTCGTGTGCCCACTTATTTGCACAATCCATTAAAGCGCTTTATCCAGAAACACAAATTACCATTGGCCCAGTGATTGACGATGGCTTTTATTATGACTTCGCCTCACCAAAGACCTTTACCGAAGCAGATTTTGCGGCTATCGAGAAAAAAATGGTGGAGCTTGCGGCAGCAGATATGCAAGTCACGCGGAGCGTATTATCGCGCGATGCTGCTATCAAATTATTTCAAGAAAAAGGCGAGAATTACAAAGTTGAGATTATTCAAGATATCCCCGGTGATGAACCGCTATCGTTTTATCAACAAGGGGATTTTATCGATTTATGCCGTGGTCCGCATGTACCCAGCACTGGCAAAATTAAAGTCTTTAAGTTATTGAAGTTGGCCGGTGCTTATTGGCGAGGGGATTCCAAAAACGCGATGTTACAGCGGATCTACGGAACTGCCTGGACATCGAAGGCAGATTTGGATGCTTATTTACATCGCATTGAAGAGGCGGAAAAACGCGATCATCGCAAGCTTGCTAAGAAATTTGATCTGTTTCATTTGCAAGAAGAAGCACCGGGCATGGTGTTTTGGCATCCCAAAGGGTGGGCTATTTATCAGTCTGTTGAACAATATATTCGTAAAACCATTCGTGAAGTTGGATACCAAGAAGTCAAAACGCCGCAGATTGTCGACCGAATTTTGTGGGAGCGATCTGGACATTGGGAAAAATATCGTGAACACATGTTTACTTTAAAAGCGGATGAGCATGATTATGCGATTAAGCCGATGAATTGTCCGTGTCATGTACAAATTTTTAATCAAGGGTTAAAGAGTTATAGAGATTTACCATTGCGCTTAGCGGAGTTTGGCTCTTGTCATCGCAATGAAACTTCTGGTGCTTTGCATGGGCTGATGCGAGTTCGAGGGTTTGTTCAGGACGATGCACATATTTTTTGTACGGAAGATCATATTCAAGCGGAAGTAGCGGCTTTTAATCAATTATTATTGAATGTATACCGTGATTTTGGCTTTAATGAAGTGATTATAAAGTTGTCTACTCGACCGCCCCAAAGGGTTGGTAGCGATGAAATTTGGGATAAAGCGGAACGTGCTTTAGAGGTAGCCTTAAATCAAACTGGATTAGCATGGACGTTAGCACCGGGCGATGGGGCATTTTATGGTCCGAAGATTGATTATTCTTGCAAAGACAGTATTGGCCGGGTGTGGCAGTGCGGCACCGTTCAAGTTGACTTTTCTATGCCTTTGCGCTTAGGAGCCTCTTATATTGGGGAAGATGGTTTACGGCATACCCCGGTTATGTTACATCGCGCTATCTTAGGATCTTTGGAACGTTTTATAGGGATACTGATCGAAGAAACAGGTGGTAATTTCCCGGCCTGGCTAGCCCCTATTCAAGTGGTGGTGCTGAATATTACGGATGCGCAGGCCGATTATGTCCGATCCGTTGTAAATTCTTTGCAAAAACAGGGCTTTCGGGTTGATCAAGACTTGAGAAATGAGAAGATAGGGTTTAAAATCCGCGAACAGTCTATACAACGTGTCCCCTATATATTGGTGGTTGGGGAACGTGAGGTAGCCGCAAAGCAGGTTGCCGTACGAACACGTAATGGCATAGATTTAGGATCGATGACAGTCAAAGAATTCACGGATAGGCTTTCTTTAGATATTGCCAATCGAAGTCAAGAGACAGGGGTGGAGGAATAAGTTATTAGTTCTACTGGAAAAGAAACGCGCAATCGCATGAATGCGCAGATCCGCGCGCCAGAAGTGCGGTTAATAGATGCCGACGGTAGTCAGGTGGGGGTGGTACCCATCAGGATCGCCAAAGAGAAGGCTATAGAAGCAGGTCTGGATTTGGTAGAAATCTCTCCGAACGCTAATCCCCCGGTCGTTCGAATTATGGATTATGGTAAGTTTTTGTTTCAGGAAAGCAAGCAAAAAGCAGTTGCCAGAAAGAGACAAAAGCAAATTAAGGTAAAAGAAGTTAAATTTCGTCCAACAACTGATAAAGCGGATTACGAGGTAAAACTACGCAACCTTCGTGGGTTCCTAGAAGAGGGGGATAAAGTGAAGATCACGATTTCGTTTAGAGGTCGTGAAATTACGCACCAAGAGTTGGGTTTTCGCTTGCTAGAGCGGATAAGAGATGATTTAGCCGAAGACGGCAAAATTGATTCTTTTCCACGCAATACGGAAGGCCGCCAATTGGTGATGATGGTAACCCCCAAGAAAAAGTAGTGCGTTCATTTAAATAGCGGAGTAGAAGATATGCCTAAGTTAAAGACCAATAAGGGAGCGGCTAAGCGCTTCAAGAAAACGGGTAGTGGGGGTTTTAAACACCGCCAGTCTTTCCGTAACCATATATCAACCAAAAAAAGTAGTAAACGCATGCGTCAACTGCGTCACTTGAAAGTGGTGTCGGGCAGTGATGCGGCTGCGATAGCTCAAATGTTGCCGAATGGTTAAGGGGGGATAAAGTATGGCACGTGTAAAAAGAGGGGTTACGGCTAAAGCCCGACATAAAAAAGTTTTAAAACTCGCAAAAGGGTACTACAGTGCTAGACGCAGTGTATACCGAGTTGCGAAACAAGCCGTTATTAAAGCGGCACAATATGCGTACCGCGATCGTAGGGCACGTAAACGCGAATTTCGTCGTTTATGGATTGTGCGTATCAATGCGGCAGCTCGCTTGAATGGCTTGTCTTATAGTCGAATGATGGCAGGACTGAAAAAGGCTGCGATTGAGATTGACCGGAAAATTCTAGCGGATCTGGCAGTATTCGATAAAAATGCATTTGCGATGATTGCTGAGAAAGCCAAGGCAGCTTTAGTCGCATAGGATTTTTTGCATGCAAGACATAGCAGCAATTTTAGCAAAAGGATTGGATGCGATTGCTGCTGTTTCTGATCTCAAGTCTATAGAAGCTATTCGCGTAGAATATTTAGGCAAAAGTGGTCATATCACACAATTGCTTAAAACCTTAGGTTCATTATCTCCCGAAGAGCGTCCCAAATTTGGGCAAATTATCAACGATGCCAAAGAAACCTTCACCTTACAGTTACAAAGCCGAAAAGAAGCGTTGGAGGCGGCGTCATTAAGCCAGGCATTATTGGCTGAACAAATCGATGTGACTCTGCCGGGTCGTGGGATGGAAAGAGGAAAATGCCATCCGGTGAACAAAACACTCGCGCGGATCCAAGAGTGGTTTTTGCGTTTAGGCTTTAGTATAGAAGAAGGTCCAGAGATCGAAGAAGATTTTTATAATTTTGCAGCGTTAAATATTCCCCCCCATCATCCAGCGCGAGCGATGCACGATACGTTTTATTTCCCAGATGGCCGCTTATTACGAACCCATACTTCCCCAGTGCAAATCCGTGCGATGCACGGTAAAGAGCCGCCATTTCGAATGATTGCCTGTGGCGCTGTCTATCGCTATGATTTTGATGTGACGCATACTCCAATGTTTCATCAAGTAGAAGGGTTATGGGTAGATGAAAATATTCACTTTGGTCATTTAAAAGGTATTTTAGAGAATTTTTTACAGGCCCTATTTGAGCGGGATTTAACGATACGTTTTAGGCCTTCTTATTTTCCGTTTACTGAGCCTTCCGCGGAAGTGGATATTCAATGTGTAGCCTGTGCTGGAAAAGGGTGTCGCATTTGTAGTCAAACCGGATGGTTAGAGGTATTAGGATGCGGCATGGTGCATCCCAATGTGCTTGAAAATTGTAAAATCGATAGTGAGCGTTATACGGGCTTTGCTTTTGGGATGGGGGTTGAGCGTTTAACCTTACTTCGCTATGCCATTAACGATTTACGGTTGTTTTTTGAAAACGATCTCAGATTTTTAGAACAATTTTAAGCAGACATATGACGGATACAATGACTGATTTGAGATGCAATACTTAAGCAGCGGATTTTGGGGTTCATTAAGGTCATTGAATTTAACGGAATAGTATCTGTCACCACTAATTCATCAATCGGCATTGACGCTATTTCGGCCAATGCATTACCCGAGAAAACGGGATGCGTTATATAAGCATGAATTTTATTTGCGCCCCGATTTTTTAGCGCTTTTGCCGTTAAAGACAATGTGGTTCCTGTATCAATCATATCGTCGATAATAATACAATCTCTGTATTTTACATTGCCAATCACGTTCATTACTTCCGAGATATTAGGCTTTGGGCGGCGTTTATCGATAATCGCAAGATCGGCATTATTTAATAATGCAGCTAATTGTTGAGCACGATTAAAACCACCGGCATCCGGAGATATAACAATGGGGTTAGGGAAATTTTTTTTCAAGATGTCTTCAAGATATAAGTGCGAGCAATCGATATTGACAACGGGCATTGCAAAAAAGCCTTGCAATTGTTCTTTGTGTAAATCAACGGTTACGATTTGATTGAATCCAACGCTTGATAAAAAGTCAGCACAAACCTTGGCGCCAATGGCAATATGCTTAGCGGAAGAACTTCGATCTTGTCTTGCGTAGCCAAAATAAGGCATTATGCCGATGATTTTTTTTGCCATTGCATTGCGAGCAGCGTTTGCAATCAAACATAGCTCCACTAAGTGATGATGAACAGGGGGAGAGGTAGACTGGAGAATAAATACCACTTTATCATGCACTGATTCTTGAATTTCAATGCGACTTTCACCGTCACTAAAACGTTCAACAATCATTTTTCCAAGGGGGAGGTTTAATTGGTTGGCAATAGCGTTTGCCAAAGGTGTATTTGCATTTCCAGAAAATAAAATCATATTAGCTTAATAACTTATTATTAATATAGAATCCTAGCGAAAAGAAATTGGCTGGGGCGCTAGGATTCGAACCTAGGTATGCAGGGATC
>JAJZUR010000119.1 GCA_021848375.1 Pseudomonadota bacterium
GAAAAACCAGATAAAGGGATCTGGGAATTTAGAAAAGGGGAGAAACATTTTGTTTTCTCAAAAGTAATGAGCTGGGTTGCGATGGACAGGGCTACAAAGATCGCAGTTTTGCTTAACAGAGGGTACTATGCCCAGGTATGGCAAGCCATAGCAGATAACATAAAAGAAGATGTAATGAAGAACGGATGGAAGGAGGAACTTCAAACATTCACCCAAACCTATTGCAATTCAGATCTTGACGCTTCTTTGCTTCTCATGGCCGAATATGGTTTTATTGACGCAGAGGATATAAAATACAAAAAAACCGTGATTGCGGTTAAAAATGCCCTCTATTATAACGGATTGATGTATCGGTACATTAATGCCGATGATTTTGGCAAACCAACCTCTTCGTTTACGATATGCACCTTTTGGTTAATCCAGGCTTTGTTCCAAATAGGAAGTGTAGAAGAAGCCAAAATTATATTTGACAACCTTTTGGTTTGCGCAAACCATTTGGGCCTTTTTAGCGAAGATATCGATTTCGAAAAAAAAAGGCTATTGGGAAATTTTCCACAAGCCTATTCACATCTGGCTTTAATTAATACGGCCAGGCTATTTTCAGAAGAGGTTTATGTTTCAAAATTTATCAAACCCTAATAGTCATTACCCATTGTTGTAATATATATAAAGCCAAACCGGCAAAAAAGCCCAATAGGGCCAGCCATGAAATGTTTTTCAGATACCAGAAAAAGTCGATTTTCTCGATTCCCATAACAGCCACGCCTGCCGCCGACCCAATAATGATGGCACTTCCGCCTGTTCCTGCCGAAAGGGCAATAAATTCCCAAAAAACATGGTCGGTTGGGAACATGTCTAAGCTAAACATACCCTGTGCAGCAGCAACTAACGGAACATTATCTATGATAGCAGAAAAAATACCTAAAAGCGTTCCGGTGATATATTCATTCTTTATGTGTTTAACCGTTAACTCGGCTAATTGGCCCAAAACCCCAAACGATTGAAGGGCGGAAACAGCCAGTAAAATTCCAAGGAAGAAAAGGATGCTTGAGGTATCGATCTTTCGCAATGCATTGGTAACAGAATATTTATAACGTTCTTCGGGATGTTTGCCATGATGAATAATACTACTTACAAACCAAATGATCCCCAACGCAAGCAACATTCCCATAAACGGGGGCATATGCGTTACGGTTTTAAATACGGGGACAAATACCAGCAAACCAGTTCCGGTAAATAATAGGATGTTGCTTTCTTTTGGATGCTTGTTTTTTTGTTCATCCTTACTTTCTATCTTTTGATTTTTAAATTTTGTGGTTAAAATAAGCAGGGGAACTAAAGCGACAACCAAGCTTGGGAGGATTGTTTTGGCAATAATATTCAGGGGGGTAATTTGTCCGCCAATCCACAACATCGTAGTAGTGACATCTCCCAATGGCGACCATGCCCCACCTGCATTGGCTGCTATAATAACCATGGATACAAACCACAAACGATCATTCTTGTTGTGCAACAACTTGCCACACAAAGAGGTCATGACAATGGCCGTGGTGAGGTTGTCCAAAATTGCCGAAAGGAAGAAAGTTATTAACGTAATCAATATCAATAGTTTAGGCTTCGATTGGGTGTGTATAGAACCCGTTATCAGGTCAAATCCGTTGTGAGAATCAACCACCTCCACAATGGTCATTGCCCCCAACAAAAAAAACAAGATGGCCGAGATTTCGCCTAAATGATGGATAAGCTCCCCTTCGGATTCAGCAATGGATGGTGCATAAAAAAAATAGATTAACCAACAAAATACACCGGTAACAAGGGCGGTTGCCGCTTTGTCAATCCTGATTTTATGCTCTGCGGCAATGGCAATATAGCCAAGTATAAATATTACTACTACTAATCCGGTCATCATTTTTCTGTGATTTACCCTAAAATTAATTAAATTTAAGCTGAATTTGAAAATAAAGGGATCATTCAGCGTCAATTAAAAAATATTGTAAAAATGGACAATAAAATACAATTCGAAAGGTTGGTAATTGCCGCTTATCGTTTACCGTTTAAATTCACTAAGCTAAAAAACGGATACAAAGTAGTACAAAACTCCGGCGGTCTTGTTTCTGCGATCCTGTCTTTGTCCCAAAACTTCAAAAAAAGGAGCAGCTATATAGGCAATAATAAAATCGTTTGGGCTGGAATTGCTGAAAATTTACCCGACAATTTCACCGCTAAAAAATTTGAAAATGAATTTTTTGAAATTGCTCCGGTTAATCTACCTCAAAAATTAAACGAATTATTTTATGGGGGTTTTTGTAACGGCCTCATTTGGCCTTTGTTCCACTATTTCCCTTCCTACAGCGTATTTGACAATGAAAATTTTAAAGCCTATGAGGAAGCCAATTTAAAATTCTGCGAAGAAATTATAAAAATTATTAAACCTGGGGATTTTATTTGGGTACATGATTATCAATTGTTCCTTCTCCCTGAAATGATAAGAAAAAAAGTACCCGATGCAACGATTGGTTTTTTCCTGCATATCCCTTTCCCATCCTTCGAATTATTCAGGTTATTGCCCCACCATTGGCGCGGGAAAATTATTAACGGGATGTTAGGGGCCGATTTGATCGGATTTCATACGCAAGACTATACCCAACATTTTATCAAATCCGTTAAGCGGACTACCGGTTTCGAATGCCGTCAAAATGTAATCTACACCCCGAAGAGGCTCGTTAAGGCAGATACTTTTCCTATAGGAATAGACTATGAGAAATTTCATTCTGCTTGTTTGGATAAACACGTTTTAGCCGAGAAACAAAGGCTGAAAATCCATCTTTCAGATCAAAAGCTTGTCTTTTCTGTTGACAGGCTTGATTATTCAAAAGGTCTGTTACTAAAGCTCAAAGGGTATGAACTATTTCTTGAAAGGTTTCCCGGATGGCAATCAAAAGTCGTTTTTAATATGGTTGTTGTGCCTTCACGCGACAATATTAAAAGATACGAAAAAATGAAAAATGAAATAGAATCAACGATAGGCCGTATCAATGGGAAATACAGCTCTTTAGCATGGCGGCCTATCATTTATCAATATAAATCATTGTCTTTTAATGAACTGGTAGCTTTATATGACCTAAGTGATGTTGGCCTGATTACCCCTTTACGTGATGGGATGAACCTTGTTGCGAAGGAATATGTTGCTTGCCAGGTTGAAAACAAAGGGGTATTAATCCTGAGTGAAATGGCTGGTGCAGCAGCAGAACTGAATGAAGCTTTAATAATTAACCCCACAGATAGCACTGAAATGGCCGAAGCTATTTTCAATGCCCTTGAAATGAAAACTGCAGAAAAGCATTCACGGCTGGAAAGGATGCAAAACCGAATTGCAACTTACAACGTATTTACCTGGGCTTTCGATTTTTTCAATCAGACATTTAATACCAAAGAACAACAAAGATTAATAAGTGTCAGGGTTATTGACAAAAATATTTCATCGCAAATTGCTTCAGTTTACCAAAATGCGGATCACCGAATTCTTTTTCTCGATTATGATGGCACGCTTGTTCCGTTTTCTAAATATCCCGAATTGGCCACAATAGATAGAAGCACGTTGGAAATCATAAGAAAATTGGCCGAAGATCCTAAAAATCAAATTGTCATCATAAGTGGAAGGGATAAAAATTTTCTTGAAAGACAATTCAAGGAGATGAATGTCACTTTGGTTGCCGAACATGGTTATTTTATTAAAAGTGCGGGTAGTAATTGGGAAACAACAATCACGATAGATTCTCAATGGAAAGAGGCGGTAATGAAAATTCTTATCGAATATGTGAATCGTTGCAACGGCTCTTTTGTTGAAGAAAAAACAGGCAGCATCGCCTGGCATTATCGAAATTCAGATCCTGATTTTGCCTTACTACGCCTTCACGAACTACGGGACGACCTTGCCGAAATAA
>JAJZUR010000120.1 GCA_021848375.1 Pseudomonadota bacterium
TACCAGCTTAAGAATAGTTTATCGAACTGTCGGATATATCACATATCGCCTTAAGCAAAGCAGGGTGTCAAATGTCAAAATTTGACACCATTCAACGCTGGACTATCCAATCAAGAACTTTGAGTCAATTTTTTATATTCATTTAATAATACAATCATATAGTGATACATATCCTCTAAAGATAAATTATCCTCAATAAACTGAGAAGCATTATCTGTGATCTGTTTTGCTTCATCGGGGTGTGAATTCGCCCACTGAATTTGTTGTATTAACGTTTCTTCATCCTGAATGGGAATATAATGTTGGTAGGGTTTTATGCCGTTGTAAAACCATTGAATTTGAGTAGAGTATGGCTTAAATACTAGGCTATTCGAATGTAAATGCCAAACCAAACGCGTCCAAGCACATCGAACACCATCGATAGAGATCAAATATTTATACTTTAAATGTTCTTCTGGAGGCACATAACCCTGTTGTAGGGTCACAAATTTCGCGTCGATTAATGCAGGTTTACGTTGCGCAAGTAAGACCAACTTATGTCGAAAACCTGAACTATCAGCCTCGCCACCTCGCCAAAATAAGATCGGAGTTTTTGTCTCCCAAGGGTACTTTTTTTTGGCTTGATAAATACGCTCACGAAATTCCGTTACCTTTCCTAAATTGATCCAATCGGGAATCATGATTAAATCTTTTTCGAAAGGCTTATTTAAGTCTTTAGCAAAAGCAAAGACAGGAATAGGTAGTTTTTGAGAAGGGGAGAAATATTCCCCTAGACCGACTAAGAAATTTGTATTCGTCACGTAACCATGCCTGGCTAGATATTGCAACATATCTAACAAGGTTTTATAGGAGGGTAAAATGTCTAATTTTTCGTGCAAGATGGGCATGACAACTCCGTTAGCTATTTGAAAACGTCCAAGCATTTTGAAATCAGGATCTGAATGATAATGCTCAATATTAGCGATGTTAAAAGCTTTAAAAGGTGCAAGATCTTGTTTTATTTGTTGCATCGCCCAATCTGGTAAGCCTTGTTTGATTTTTTGTTTTAAAATATTTTCATTAATATAAATGCTTGAATGGGTTGGTTGGAGTTTATCAAATGATAAAATTTCAGGCGTTCTGACAAAGAACCGTGCGGGAATAATGGCTAAGCTGGCGATGAAAAGAGCAAAAAATATAAACGTCGCTGTAAAGGGTTTGTGGAAAGAGAAAAATGAATTATTTGAAATCATATTTTATTAAAGCATGGTATATTATAAGTGTCAATCCACTCAAACTGCGAGGAAAACGTATTATAAAGGTATTATTCATAATCATATTTAGGATAACGGATATAAATAGTTTGTAAAAAAAATTGGAATTCTACCTTTACTATGGAGTATTGTGAAAGTCAAACCCATGAAATTGTATCTGAGTAGTTGACTCATGGTGATTTTTTGTATATTCTTACGTCAGTAAGGAAAAATATGACAAAAAGCACATTAAAAATTGTTTCTTTAAATATTGAAGCAGATCGACATCTGGAAGCGGTTGCGAATTTTATTCATGTACAAAAACCAGATGTTGTTATGCTGCAAGAAGTATTGGATAAAAATATTGGGTATTTTGAGAAATCAATTGGCATGAAGGGGATTTATGCACCTCAGAATGTCATTTATGATGATACAGAAGAATATACCTTAGGTTTGCTGACACTGACAAACCTATCTGTCTCTAATAGTTATAGTGCCTATTATAAAGGCAGCGCGGATAAATTACCGCGCTTGCACATAGGGGAAACGCCTGAAGGTTCGGCACGAGTATTATTGGTAACGGAAGTCACTAAAGAAAACCGACATTATCGTTTATTAAATACGCATTTTACGTGGACGCCGAATGGAAAACCAAATGAACAGCAATGTCAAGACTTAGAAATTCTGCTAAAAATTCTTGAGAAAATTCCTGAATTTGTCTTTTGTGGGGATTTTAATGCGCCACGAGGCACCGCTATCTTTGATGCGATTGCAAAAAGATATAAAGATAATATTCCGATAGAAATTACCACAACCATAGATAAAAATCTTCATAAAGCTGGGGATTTAAATTATGTGGTGGATGGGTTATTTACAACATCCCGCTATCTGGCAAATGTAGTAAAAATTCATAATGGCGTAAGTGACCATTGCGGAGTAACTGCTGAAATTAAAATAAATGATCAGATGAGTATTCATCAGATAACTCATGAATAAAATCGTTGGATCTATTATCTTTTTCCGAGGACGAATTGGTGATTAATTTTTTATTCATCCTGCAATCCAGTGGTTCACTAAGGTCGGTGGCTCGTGCAGCACTTGCGTTTACGGAAAAAATACGCAGAGAAAAACCAAAAACTTAATGTTTTGTTTCTTCTATTGGTTTTCCAGGATGTCCCGCTTTCGCAATTTCTGCAGGTACATCTGTTTTTGCCATTTCACGTGCTAAATATCCTGGAATTTTATGGCGATGGGCGGCGAGCTTTTTTTTGAGCTCTTGCTTGGTATGCATTCCACCACCATGTTTGTGAGACTCATGTCCCATATGTCTGCCAGTAGGCATATACACCCCCCTTTTTTCAATTTACTTAGTATGTTAGACCTCTAGTAAATGGAAATTATCCCTGCAAAAAGGTGCAGGTACATGAATTCAAAAATCACATTAAACGTTTTGACTTATATTTTATCCCTATAAATTTGCTACACATGTGGCATAAAAATATTTGATATTTCGCAACGCATAAATAATCCGCGCAATAATTTTGGCTTCTTAGAAATATTTAAAAGTTTTTTCCTTGTTAGCTTTTTTAAATCTTTTTTGTTCCTTACCTGATGACCTTTCATTTCTTCGTTTTTTAAGTAATTCCACACTTTCTCATCTGGATTTAAATGCGGAGAGCGGGGAGGTAAATAAAACACATGCAGTCTTTTTTGCGATTCAATATATCTTCTTGTGATAGCTGCCGTATGAGTAGGAGCCCGATCCATTACAACAACAATATGCCTTCTCGGATGAAACTTGAGCATCTGATTTAAAAAATGAATCACTTCAATAGCTGTGATTTTCTTTTCATGTAAAGTGAATATTAATTTTCCACTAGCGCTAATCGCTGACATCGCTGAAACCGATGCTCTATTTCCAGTGACCGTTTGAATTGATGTTTTTCCAACAGGCCCCCATGTTTTCCCTAAAACTGCATTTAATGCAATACTGGCTTCATCCTCAAAATACAATATCCCTTTAAATTTTTTAACGCAAGCTTTGATTTTTGGGATAACCTCCTTAATCCATTTTTCTTATTCTTTTATATTGGCTTCATAAAATCTTCTCTCTGGTTTTTTGTAAGAATAGTCTTCGCTGTAAAGGATCCTATGCATTGTAGATTTTGAGATTTTAATATTCAAATATTCTTTAGCAATTTCAATGATCCTTCTTATTGTCCAAAAATCGGTATCATATCCATACTTTGTTGCTGGTTTTAGAATTAATTTGGTTAAAATTTTAGTTTGATCCTTGGTCAATTTTGAAGGCTTCCCACTTCCTGGATTTTTCTTTCTTACCAATGTTTTTTCATTTTTATTTCTAGCAATCCATCTATGAATGGTTGTTCTGTGTACACCATACATTTTTGCTATTGCGGTAACAGATTGTTTATTTCGATGAGCAAATATCGCTCTTTCTCGAATCTCTTGTGTTGAGTATTTCATTTGCATCCCTTCCAGAAATTCTAGATTATTCAAAAGAGAGTAACAAATGAAATCAACTTATGTCAATATTGTGTGGCACATTTATAGGGAAAGACTATATATTCGTTTAGCAAGCGGATTTGTTTATTTAGTTGCCATCGTCGATTGGTACTCACGAAAAGTGTTAAATTGGCATGCATCAAACACGCTAGATGGCAGCTTTTGCGTTGACTGTTTAGAGGCCG
>JAJZUR010000121.1 GCA_021848375.1 Pseudomonadota bacterium
AATTTAAAAATAGAAAACTACTTACTAAAGCTTACTCAAAAAGAAAACCCTAAAATTTGTTTTTTACCACAAGCAAGTTGTGAGGCAGATGATTATATTGTGAAGTTTTATGAGACATTTTTGATGCTTGGCGCAAAACCTTCCTGGATTTCTTTATTTGGGCGGGTAGAGAACGGATGGAAAGCGCAATTATTGGAGCAGGATATTATTTATGTCGGTGGGGGAAATACCCGTAGTATGTTGGCATTATGGCGGGAATGGGGCATGGATGGCGTATTAAAAGAAGCCTATGAAAAGGGGATAGTATTATCGGGGGTGAGCGCTGGGGCTATTTGTTGGTTTGAGCAATGTATTACGGATTCAGTTTGGCCCTTGGGCGCATTAATTGGGCTAAAATTTTTGAAGGGCAGCTGTTGCCCGCATTACGATTCTGAGCCAGAGCGCCGGCCGGTTTTTCAAAGCAAGGTAAAGAACGGAGAAGTGATGCCAGGAATAGCGTTAGAGGATTTCACCGCAGCACACTTTGTAGACGGTCATCTTCATAAAATAATCGCTGGGCTTGAAACTAAAAAAGCCTTTCAGGTTTCTAACGGCAGCGAAATACCATTAGACAGCAATTATTTACCTTATAAAACGCAGCCGTAATAGGTGAGTTGCTCTTCGGGTGTATGAGCGGTTCTTTCTAATTGTTCAATATAGGCAAAATTAGAGTTTGAAACGCTCTGCAATCAGGGTTTTGATATGTTCTCGCTCTACAATGGGATCAATTTTAACGAATACATCTGTGACGCCTTTTCCTGAATAAGTGGCAAGTTTTATGCCGCCATCGACATCCATTTTAAAACGTATATGGCCAGGTGGGTATTTATGGCGGCAAGCTTCCGAAAATCCCAATATAACCTTACTAACGTAAGGCAGGTTCTCGATCCAGAGAACATTACTTTTTAAGTGTTTATCAAGACTTTTATGGCGGCCTTTCAAATGAATCCTTTAACCTCTGTAGTGCTGGTTTTTTCATATTTACCTATCATATGATATTATATAAATGAGATCTATTTATATTGGAAAGGTGACCAAATGAATCTATTCCGAAATCTAATTTGTATCCTTTTCATGCTTTCTTTGATATCGGGCGCTGAAGGGCGTTGGGCAACGCCGGCTGATTTAGATGTTGCTATGGCCTCATACTATCGAGATATTCAAATTCACAAAGATGGTACTTATGTTGAAACGATAGAACAAATCATGCAAGTAACGAAGGAAAGCGGCAAAGATCAATTGGTTTCATATCCTTTAACCTATAATGCAAAAAGTACAACTCTAAAGCTACTAGAAGCCAAAACTATTTTAAATGGCGTTGAATATCCGGTTGATTTAACGCAAGTGGAATCAAAACCTTTGGCCAGTAGTCCAAAAGGTTTTGATCAACTGTATCAGTTATTGATTGCTTTTCCGCAAGTTGCATTAGACGCCAAGGTTTATTTGAAATATCAAAGAACGGTCAACGAAGTACCGGTTGCTGGATTTTTTGCGACAGATTTTGTGTTTGGTACAGATATGTTGTGGCAAGAGAGTCAAGTGCACATAGATTCAGAATTACCATTTTTTGTGAAAGCGAATAATGTAGGTGGCTATTTAGAAATAACGCAAACAGAAGCACAGAATCATCATCTATTGGATATCAAATTAAAAGAGCCTGTCATAAAAGTTGTCTTGGATGAACAATATATGGGGTTTGATGGAAAATTATTTCCATGGGTAACGCTCTCTACTCTAGAGACATGGTCGCCATTAGGCGAGAAAATTGTTCCAGAATATGAAAGAGTTATTCAGCAACCGTTACCTGATTTATATGAAACAATTGCCAAAGAGGCAGCGGTAAAACCGACGACAATTGAAAAAATTAATGCCGTAACTTCTCGTTTAGCCGAAAACATTACGTATATGGGAGATTGGCGCACCATTGAAGGTGCATATATTCCTAGAAATTTAGCCGAAATTGTAAAAACAAAAATTGGCGATTGTAAAGATTTATCGGCATCGACGGTAGCGATTTTAAGACGACTCGGAATAACGGCTCACGTTGCCTTAGTCAGTCGTGGCATGCAACCTTATGATTCTCCCAACAATTTGCCAACGCTCGGCGCATTTAATCATGCTTTTGTCGCAGTCCAGGATAACTTGCAATATTTATGGGTAGATCCGACAAACTTCAGCAGTTTTGCCCAAGGCATTTATCCTGACGTAGCCAATAGACCCGCTTTAGTTTTGGATCCGAAGAAACCCGCATTGTTACACACAACGGCTTTAAGTGCGATAGACGCTGAAATTACTTTTTCAAAAACGGTAACTTTGAAAAAAGATCAGTTTGACATCGCATATGTTGCAGGGGAAATATCGCTAAAAGGGGCTTCAGCCTTACCTTTTGCAGGCGCGGATTTAAGATTTTCAAAAGAGACAATTGACCATGCATTGGTCAGTGCGTTATCTGATATCACGCGCGTGATTAAATGGAATATCGGAAACTATAATCTAATCTCTAGAATCGTGAGTGATTTGAAGTTCAATTTTAATTTTGTTGAAAAACATACGCAAATGAAAACAACGGCTGGGAACGGATTTTTATTACCCACTCCGCCGCAAGTATCTGTTCTTTTGACGAAGACTGACGATCGTGTCACAGATCTGGTCACAAGTGATCCCGTGACGATACATGAGGAAATCCTTTTGCCAAATACGACAATGGTGGGCTCTGAAAATTCGAGTTGTAAAATCGAAAGCCCTTGGTTTAGCGCGGAGCGCAAAATATCGAACACCTCGACTGGGATCCAAGTATTGGATGAACTGATTTTTAAAACAAATAAAATAGACAATAACGAATTAAAATCATTGGAATTTGCTAAATTTCAGAGTCAAGTATTTTCTTGTTTTGGCGATACCGCCCTGGTATATCACTATGGTATTTCATCAGCAGCGAAAAGTAAGCAATGAAGAAAGCCTTGCCCAGCAGTTTGGGATCATTTATATGGCATTTTTTGCGATCTTATAAATCTATTGTTGCGATTTATGTTGGTTTGACATTGCTGGCAGGTTGTTGGGGACCCTTTAACAGTTTATTGATTAAAGATATTATTAACCTATTATCTTCGACTACACCAAAACTCCACCTTTTGCTAATGCCAGCGGTACTATTGGTTGCAAATTTTATCATATTTGATAATTTTACTTGGCGCTCGATTGACTACTTAAATTATAAATATCAAGCGACGATTAAAAATAAAATCATAAGTGAAGTATTTGATTATGTTTTGGGCGCTTCGCATCAGTTTTTCAGGGCAATTTAGCCGGTAGAATCTCTAACCAAATAACAACCCTTGGCGATAATATAGAACGACTTTTGCATGATGTATCGCCCAATTTTATGCGGGGAACATCTTTGCTTTTGATCGCCTTTATCAGCATGTATTCTGTGAACGTTAGATTCTTTTTGACGTTGGCGGTGTGGTTTTGTGCTTTTGCAGCCTTTAGCATTATCTTGTCTAAACGTTTAGTCGAATTATCCGATATTCATACGGCTTCGGAATCTACTATTTCTGGTCAAATAGTAGATACCATTACCAATGTGAGCAATGTACGAATTTTTGTCAGAGCGATTTTTGAAATCATGAGGCTTGATAAGTTTCTAAATGATACAAAAGATAAATATCAACAAAAACAACTGTTTTTAGTAAAGCTAAATGTAGGACAGGGTATGCTCATTGCCATCATGTTGGCAGGTATGCTTTATTTTTTAATTGAGCTTTATGGCCGTCATTTAATTACTGTGGGGGATTTTGCACTTGTCCTAGGATTAAGTATGGAAGTGGGCCATATTGCTTGGTTTACTATGAGTAAAGTCGATGAATA
>JAJZUR010000122.1 GCA_021848375.1 Pseudomonadota bacterium
ATTCGCTAAAACTTTTTTAGTTGTTGCTTTTTATTAACTTAATTTCGAAAATTTTAGGCCAGAGTTTTCCTGTAACATAAATTTTATCCGTTACTGGATTCCAGGCAATTCCATTAAGAACATCAATTTGTTCTCTTTGACTCTGTAAAATGGTCCCGGATAAACCGCTTAAATTGATCTCTCCGATAATTTTTCCGGATTTAGGATCAATAATAACGATTGTATTTGTAGTCCATATATTAGCCCAAATTTCTCCTTTGATGTATTCGAGTTCATTTAGATTTTTAACTAAATCATAGTCATTACAAACCTGAATTTTTCTTTCTTCCTGATAAGTATCTGGATTGATGAAATATATATTTTCACTACCATCGCTCATAATCAGCGAGTGTCCATCATTGGTTAGGCCCCACCCCTCTTTAGATTTATATTTCCAGGTATTTAGCAAGTCAAATGTATTAAGGTCATAAACAAAACCGATTTGGTTTTTATAAGTTAATTGGAATATTTTGTTGTTTAATATGGTTATACCTTCTCCAAAATACTGATCATCAAGTTTATGTTCTTTTATGGTTTTACCTGTTTGAAGGTTTAACAGGTAGATGCCGGAAGTTCCCTCTTGCCCGGTTCCTTCATACAACTTGTTATCATGAAATTCGAAACCTTGTATAAAATGGCTGGGATTATGAGGATATTCTGCAATAATCTGGTAAGAATATTGAATTGGTTTAGTATCTGATGTTACGAAAATTTCTTCATAATTATCGCCCGAAACCCCATCTGTTTTTATGGCCGATACTTTGACAATATGTTTTCCTACGCCCCAATCCAATGTTTTAATAATAATAGAATTGGTTAGATCTTTAGAAGTTTGAATAATTTTTCCATCCAGGGATATTTCTACTTTTTCCAGTAAACCCTGCTTTAGTTTTGTTTGAATATTTATTTTTAGTACCTCTCCCAGTTTAAAACTTTTTTTGGAGGGGTCTAATTGGATGGAGGAAACCGGACTCCTGGAATGGCTATTTGATTGGGCGCAATTCATGAATACTGTTAAAACGAAAAAAATTGTAAAAAAAGGTAAATTCAACCGGTTCATGTCGAAAAAATTTATAGAATGAAAATTTCATCAAAAATAGAATCTTATTTTGTAAGGTGAACATACAGGGATGATGTTAGAAACAAATAATCAGTTCGAAAATTCAATTTTAATTTTTTTTAATTTTTTCTATTCTTCAAGTATCTTTGTTTTTTGTATCACTAATTCTTTTATCCTTGAGTGCACTTAAAAAATTAGCGGGAGATACCATGATTTATGGTGTGCCAAGTATTGTTGGCAGGTTTTTAAATTTACTTCTCACCCCTATTTATACTTATACTTTTCCTCCTGAAGAATATGGAATTTTGGGTAATTTATTGGCTTATGTTGCTTTTTTTCAAGTTCTTCTGACTTTTGGAATGGAGACTTCCTATTTCAGGTATGCCAATAAAACAAACAAGCCGAATGAAGTGTTTTGGACCTCACTTATTTCAATTACAACAATTTCAGTCATTTTTATCCTGATCGTTTCACTTTTCTCCAGGAAAATTTCGGGATGGGTCGGGTATCCCGAGCAGCACATATACATTGTATGGATGGGCCTTACAGTCGCTCTCGATGCAATTACGGCTATTCCGTTTGCCCGGTTGCGTTTGCAGGAACGGCCCATTAAATTTGCATTTTTCAAAATGGTCAATATTGGGTCAAATATTTTATTAAATCTTTTCTGGATTTTGCTATGTCCCCGAATTCTTGCCCACAACCCGGAATCATTTCTTCGGTATTTTTACAATCCGGAAATAGGTATCGGGTATGCCTTTTTATCTTATTTAATTGCCTCTGTGATTACGTTATTTCTCTTTTTGCCCGATCTTGGAATTAAAAAAATAGTGTTTAAAACGGAAAAGCTCAAAGAGATGTTGAACTATGGCTGGCCTATTCTGGTTGTTGGTATCGCGGGCATGGTTACGCTAAATATCGATAAAATCTTAATTCCAGAATTGATTGCAGATGGGAAGGATCCAATGTATGAATTGGGTGTATATGCTGCGAACGGGAAACTGGCTATATTGATGACATTGTTTATTCAAGCTTTCAGATTTTCATTTGAACCATTTTTATTCACACATTATAAAAATGAAGCATCTAAGAAGGTTTACAGTGTGATTATGAACTATTTTGTCATTTTCGGATTGCTCATATTTATTGGCGTACTTTTTTATATTGATATTTTAAAATATTTTATAGGATCTTCTAAATCAGGATACCACGAAGGGATGAGAATAGTACCCTGGATGTTAATGGGCAATTTGTTCATGGGAATCTTTTATACACAATCGCTGTGGTATAAGCTGACAGATCAAACCCGTTATGGAGCCATTTTTTCTATTATTGGTGGAATTATAACATTGTTAATCAACATCTTATTTATACCTAAGATGGGTTATATGGCTTCCGCGATCGGTTTTTTTGCCTCCTCTTTAATAATCACCCTCATTTCTTACTACTACGGACAAAAATATTTTCCGGTTCAATATGACCTTAAAAAAATCGGATCCTATTTTTTTGTAGCTATACTATTGTATATCATTGAAATGAAGATAAAATTTAGTGGCCACATTCTCGCTTACGGATTCAAGACCCTCCTATTTGCGCTTTTCATTCTTTACATCTGGGTTAAAGAAAAATCAGATTTGGTTAGATTGCTTCCAAAGCGGGAAGTTGTTGATTGATCTGGTTAATATGTTTCTTATCTTAGCCGATTAATATTACCGGGTAAAAAGCATGATTTTTTCTTCATTAACGGATTCTGTTTTTGGAAAAAGAAGCGATGTGACCGGCATCTTTTATCATGTTAAATCGATAATTTCGGGATGAAAGTAAAAATTGTCAATAGGTCTCAAAATAGCTCACCTTTCTATAGTACTGCTCAATCGGCGGGGATGGATCTTCGGGCAGATTTGGCTGAACCTGTTGTTCTTCGGCCGTTTGAAAGAAAACTAATTCCAACGGGATTGTCCATTCAACTGCCGGACGGCTACGAAGCCCAAGTTCGGCCCAGGAGTGGCCTTGCCATCAACAGGGGTGTTACGGTGCTTAATTCGCCGGGTACCATTGATGCTGACTACCGAGGTGAGATTAAGATCATTCTGATAAATTTATCTCAGGAAGATTTCGTTGTTAACAATGGAGAGCGGATTGCACAGATGATTATTTCCGGTTTTAAAAAAGTGGAATGGGAAGAAGTGTCCCTGTTGGATGAAAGTGCAAGGGGCGAAGGGGGATTTGGACATACAGGTAAGCATTAATTGATGCTAAAAAAAGTAAGATGAACAGAAAGACATATATTTTATGGGTGATTTTACCCCTCTTCATTCTTTTGTTTTCATGTAAGACGCAACAACAATCGGTTAAGAAGGCAGTACCCGAAGCCGTGACCGAGAATGAAAGCAAGGGCCATTCGTTGCTTACAGAGGATCAGAAGCAACAGTTTCAATATCTTTTTATTGAGGGGATTAAACAACGAACGCTTGGTAAAGCTGATGAAGCTATAAAAATATTTTCGAGGTGCCTCGAAATGGATCCTTCCTCTTCTGCTGCCATGTATGAGATTGCCAATATTCATCTCGCGAGAGGTGATTTTCAGAGTGCTATGATGATGCTGGAAAGAGCTGTTTCTTTAAATCCCCAAAATCAATATTATCAGATTTTGTTGGCTAAAATGTACCAGCAGAATAAGTTATTCGAAAAAGCGGCCATCACATTTGGCGTTTTATCAGGCTTGGCACCCGACAACACGGAATACCCG
>JAJZUR010000123.1 GCA_021848375.1 Pseudomonadota bacterium
ACCTCCGTAGCAGGGCATATGCAGGGGGGAGTGACTGATTTTGCTTCAAAAAGGCAGGAGGGTGATAGTGGAAGAAGACGAGAATATAGATAACATTTCTGTCTTAAAAGAGCAAATAGAAGAAGCATTATATAACCCCCCCACCAATGCGGAATCTCAAATTGATAAGAACAATCGATTTTTTGAGCAATATAAATTATTAGCTCAATCGACGAATACGATAGAAGAGCGTAGAAAAGATTCTAATAATATATTTATTGCATTGAATTCCGTCTTTTTAACATTTTTAACCCAAACCTTTCCCTTTCCGGAGATGAAATTTGAAAAGCTAGTGATGTTAGCGATTCTATTGCCGTTGGGCTGCATCCTTGCCTGGGACTGGTTACGTATTATAAAGTCTTATCGGAATATGAATTATGTTAACCAATTACTTTTAGAATCCTTTGAAAAAAGATTGCCAACTTTTCTTTTTTCTTTGCGTTCGCAAATAATTGATCAACAAATGGAATCGACCGATAAAGCGAATACCACCATTGTAAAAAAAGAAAATCTTATTCCAAGAATATTTTTAACATTATACTCGGGTTATTTTATAGTGGTGTGCATCTTAATATTGTTAAGAGATAAAAACTTTTCTAATTTTTTATAATGGCTTGTAGATCATTTATCAAATTCTCTTTTAAATAAGGCGGTGTGAATAAGGCTCGGATCCGCCCCCTTGGATCCACTAGAATCAACGTTGCACTATGATCTATTTTTTTGATTACTTTAGAATTGGGATCTTCCCAGGCGTAGATGCTGCAGCTTTTACTGAGGTTATCAATACTGGGTTTGTCTCCAGTTAACCCAATAAATTTTGGGTTAAAGCGTCCTAAAAATTCTTTGAGTTTAGGAACCGTATCGGTTTTGGGATCTAAACTGATAAATAAAAAACGAATAGGATTATGTGCATGGGCTTCTGGCATGTGTTGCCAAACGTCATTGATAATGGCAAGTGTTTTGGGACACGTTTCTGGACATGCAGCATATCCAAAAAAGAGTAACGACCAATGTCCAAAGAGCGATTGTTCATTGAAAGATCTACCATTAGTATCGACAAGCGCAAAGGGTGGTATGGGTTTAGCAGGCTCTAATACGGTTGCTGCTGTAACAATGGGGGCTGCCTTTTTAGGTGGTGTTTTGACTTCAAGAACGACCGGCGTATAACCATACCAGACGGTAAAAACGATAGCGAGCGTTACAAAGACGGCTAAAAAAACGCGTTTCATTTAAAAAATCCTCCAATCCAGTAGCTACACATAATGATCCAGCAATAATGCCGAAAATAATAATAATAAATAGACAATAGAAAAGCTAAAGGTTTTTAGCGCAATCGTATTAGACTCGGTTTTATAGAGTACAATGGTTTGTCGTAAAAAAAGAATCCCTAGGATTAATGCGCAACTTAAATACAGTATGCCGCTCATATGAGTTGCATAAGGCAATAGCGTGATGACTAATAATAAAATGGCATACAACACCATAAAGAGTTTAGTAAACGCAATGCCGTGCGTATTGGGTAACATTGGGACATTGGCATTCTGATAATCTTCTTTGCGATAGATGGCGAGAGCCCAAAAGTGCGGGGGCGTCCAGGTAAAGATAATCAATACCAATAACCAGGCAAAAGCGCTTGTTTCACTGCTGACGGCGGTCCAACCGAGCAAGGGCGGCATTGCGCCCGCGGCGCCGCCAATGACAATATTTTGCGGAGTTCGGCGTTTTAAGAAAAGTGTATAAAATACCGCATACCCTAACACAGTGAGGAGAGTTAGTAGGGCTGTTAAGGGATTGACCAAAAAAGTTAAAATCAATAAACCACTGGTCGCTAATAGAATGGAAAATAAAATGGCATTCTGAACGGAGATCCTTTTATGGACAAGCGGGCGATTTTCTGTGCGCGACATTTTAGCATCGATATGCCTATCCACCAGATGATTGATCACCGCTGCTGCACTGCCAGAGAGTGCGATTCCGATCGTACCCCATAAGAAGGATTGCCAAGCCACAAACGTTTGTGTTGCAAGGTGCATGCCGACCCAGGTAGTGACCAACATCACCAAAATTACCTTTGGTTTACAGAGGGTTAAATAATCTTTGACCAGGGTCATTGTGTGTGTATTCATGATGAACTATCATCGCTTGCTTTAGGAGTTAAGTAAAGCAGAACATTAAAGCCAACGACCGTCACTAAGAGCAAGGCAGCAACAGCGTTATGGGCGACGGCAATGGCAAGCGGCAGCACCGCTACCACGTTTATTATCCCTAAGCCAACTTGGGTGATTAATAACCCCGCTATCAATAAACCAATACCGCGTAATAGCCGCACTTTAGTATTTCTAAATATTAAAAAAACCAGTACGCCGAAAATAATCGTTGTTATCAGCGCACCCATCCGATGCAGCATATGGATGGTCATCCGTGCCGCACTCTCTAAAGGTTCACCCTGACTGCCCGTGACGCCTGCTTTGGTTAAATCAAAAGCATTTGCAAAATCAAACGTCATTGATTCATGTTGGCTGCAGAACGGAAAGTCTAAACAAACCAGAGCGGCATAATTTGCACTGGTCCATCCCCCTAAAAATAATTGGGCAATGAGAATGATAAGACTGATTGCGCCAATAAACTTTAGAAATTTTATTTTTTTAACAGAAAACCCTCCCCTTGGTGTCAGTAGAAGCGTTAAACACCCCAACAAAGACAACGTTGTTAACCCACCTAAAAGATGTCCCATAACAACCATTGGATATAATTTTAATGTCACTGTCCACATGCCTAATAATGCTTGAAAAATAACCAGAGCAAGCAGAACCAACGGTAAGACAACAGGTTGTTGTGGATTTTTCCGATTTCGAATGGCAAGCAGCGCTTGTAGGGCAATCAATATTCCAAGCGATCCTGCCAGATAGCGATGACTCATTTCTGTCCAGGCTTTAGTAGTTTGTATCGCAGGATTTATCGTGTGCGCATTGTTTGGGAGAACCCAATGCCCGTAACACTGAGGCCAATCAGGGCAGCCAAGACCGGCATCGGTCAGTCGCGTATAAGCGCCCAGTACGACTACTGCAAACGTAAGCAGAGTGGTAGCCCAAGCGAAATGAAAGCAAAACCGCAGACTTGCAGAACGAGTAAGTTTATCCAACATGCGAATATTTTAATAAGCGGCGCAGATCTTTTAAGATCAATTGCGGATCGATATCAGCAGAATAGCGCATCATGATCCAACCATTGGGATCGACAATTGCAATATCTGTTGCGTTTAGTAAAGGGGTTCCGCTGGTCTGAATGCTGCGATACTCCACCCGATGCTGATCTTTGGCTAATGCCCTATGTAACTGTTTTAATTTGGGCATAAGGGTTTGGCAACTAGCATCGCATTCCGCGGGTGTAAAATAGAGGATCTGCCATTTTCCGAGCCAGGCTGCGTCAAAGAATGGCAGCGATTGGGCTTGGATGGGGGGCGACAATAATTCACCCTTCTCAACCGTGTTAAAACTAAATTGCTCTCGAAGCGCGTACACCACATGAGCGGTCACCCATGGTCCAATAAAGACCAGCAGCAATATCCAGCCGGTGGCACGAGATTTCTGTGTTGTAGCCATTTGCATCAAACGATGTGTTCAACTTTCGAATACCAAAGGCGTCATTATAAACCATGAACAGTTATTTCGTGAAGAGATTCTTGATATCCATTAATTTTTTTTAGGAGTATATGTGGCTTTACCGGACGCATGAGGTTTTGTAGATTTGGTTTTTCTGGCATGTTTGCTGCC
>JAJZUR010000009.1 GCA_021848375.1 Pseudomonadota bacterium
ATTGGAAAATTTAACGTAACTGCTCACCCCCTTTAGATATATTTTTAAAAAAAATGTGCAAAAACACTTGACACGTTTTTTGGCCGTCACACCATATTTTTCCTAAACCCTCCTTGACCATGCCTACAAATGGATCCTATTGATCCTACAGGATCATAACTCATGCCCCGAGGCTTTGAAATTGGTTTTTGAATTTTTATTGAAATGGTGACGATCCAATTAAGCCAAAAAAACTCATGCTATGATTTCTTTTATGAGTACGGTAAACAAACTTTCTTTGCGGGATGAAGTTGAACGAATAAAGAATGAGTTCGACCAACTTGCCAAAGACAAAAAAATCAATTCAGAAACAAGGATGCTCTTCCAAAGCATGCTGATGCTCATCAACTTACTTGTATCTATTTTTCTTGAGAAGACTACAAAGAAAAATAGTAAAAATTCTAGTATACCCCCTTCACAAACTGGAAAAGACGAATCTTCCACTCAACCAGGAACAAAAGGTAAGGGAAAAATTGAATCTGATTCAACAGTTGATAATACAAGAACTGTAGAAAAGCTGACTCTGGCTATAGTTGAATCTTGTGATGTTTGTGGTGAAAACTTAAAAAAAGTCAAACCTCATGGTCTTGAACGCAGAACTAAAATCGATATCATTTTTGAAAAAACCGTCGAGCATTATGATGCGGAACGAAAAATTTGTCCTAATTGCGACTCAGAAATTAAAGGGACTTTTCCAAGTGATATGCCAGGACCATTGCAATATGGCAATGGCATTAAAGCTTATATTATTAATCTACTGGTTTGCCAAATGATCTCACTTAATAGAGTGCAGAAAATGGTTAAAACCCTTATTGGCTCTTTGCTTTCTGAAGCAACACTTTTAAATTTTGTTTTGCGACTCTATTACGCCTTGGAAACTTGGGAATCAAAAGCAGTAGAAAGCATACTTAAATGCAAAGCTATGAATGTAGATGAAACATCATTACGGGTTGATAAAGGAAATCAATGGATCCATGTGTATTCTGCTGATGATATTACGTTGAAGATCTTACATCCAAGCCGCGGTTCAGAAGCCATTAATGCTATCAACGTCATCCCTCGTTATAATGGAGTTATCATTCATGACTGTTGGTCATCATATCTAATGTATAATCATTGCGACCATGGTTTATGCGGATCTCATTTGTTGCGTGAACTAACCTATGTGATAGAATCAAATGGATACAGCTGGGCATTGAACATGAAAGCTCTTCTACAAGAAATCTGCAAAAAGGTATCCAAGCGAAAAAAGAAGAGACTTACCGAAGAAGAATATGCTAATTTGCAAAAACGTTATAGGAATATTCTAACTCGTGGGGAAAAAGAACTTCCTTCTATTCCTCCTAAACCAAAAGGTCAAAGGGGTGTAATGGCAAAATCGGATGCTCATAATTTATGGGAGAGGTTGAAGGATTATGAGACTGCGGCTCTGTTATTTGCCAGAAGATCTGATGTAAGTTTTACGAACAATAGGGCCGAAAGAGATTTGAGAATGGCAAAAGTAAAACAAAAAATTTCAGGATGTTTTAGAAAAGAACTTTATGCAAAAGCTTATTGTCGCATTTCAAGTTATTTACAGACAATGGCGAATAAAGGGTATAATCCATTAATTGCAATTCAGATGGCTTTCGCCGGAAAATTTGAATAGAGGGGGTGTGTAGTTACAAAAATAAAACGTTTTACGCGAAAAGAATTAAAAGTAGAAACAGATGAAAGGTCGCTAAAATTAAAACTATCGTGGAATAAAGGATCTGGATTTAAGGATTATATTGATTGGTTAGAATATTGGGTTGAAGTGAGTGTGAAGGAGCATGGTTCTTCTGTGCAGTTATCATTTGTTAAAGTTGACGATTTTGCGCTTGCAAAAACTTTATTGCAAGAACTGGAATTTTTGGACAATTTGATTTTATCCACGGAATCGGATAAAAAAGAAAGAAGCGTTATTACTCCCTTATATCATCAAAAATTACAAGACTCTAATATTAATGGCAAAGAAGAAGCGTTAGAAAGCGTGAAAGCGCCGGTAGCAATAACACCAACTTTTGACAAATTGGTTAAAGAGCAAGCCGATAAATTGATTGATAGCGAGACTCAAGACGGTCTAGATAATGGAAAAAATAGGGTTGAGCAACAGATATGATTTACAAATGGATTAAATATGTTAACTGAAATGATTGAAGACAAAGGTAAAGCATTTTTAAAAGAGAATCAATTTATTGAAGCAGAGGGATTTTATGAAAAAGAGTTGGAGACAAATCCGCATGCTGCAAGCGCTTATTATGGGTATGGCTTAGCATTAAGTGCTCAATTTAAACTTGTAGAAGCGCTATTGGCGTTTGATGAAGCGTTGAGACTTAATCCAACTGATGAAAAGGCAAGATTAGAAAAAGCCATCATTTTGCAAAGGCTTAATGAGCGAGAGTCCGCAGAAAAATGCCTTAAAACGGTTTTAAGTAATCTGCAAACCAAAATTGCTTCGCAAGCGAAAGACTTAAAAAATATTTCCTTAAAGGCAAGAGCATTGCTTGCCTCTAATCAATTAGAAGAAGCATTAACTACTTTTGAATTCGCTATAAATCTAGAGCCTAAAGAAGCTAGTCATCATTATGGGAAAGGCATGGTGTTGTTCAAGATGGCTCGCTTTTCAGATGCGTTAGACTGTTTTACAAAGGCCGTTAAATTAAATCCCAAAGAGGCCAAATATGAAGGGGTGAGAGGGATAGCGCTTAGTCGATGCAATAAATACAAGTCAGCTATAATTTCTTTGGCGAAGGCTGAGAAAATAAATCCAAAAGATGCTGATACAAAGCGGTGTTTAGGTTATGTATGGAGATTTTTGTTCCGAGATCCTAAACGCGAACAGGTTATGTCGGATATTACTCAATCTATATGTTATGAAAAGGCTTTATTTTATTTTGAAGAAGCCCTACGATTGGATCCATTTAATGGTGAAAACTATATTGGTAAGGCTATGGCCTTACGTTTAAATAAGACTTATCAAGAGGCATTGGATTGTCTACAAATTGCTAAAGTTATTCTGCAAGCTGATAACGCTGTTCAGGAACCATTTGCTAAGATTTTAAAGGAAGCAGAAAAACATAAAGTTAAATTTGATATAAATGCAATTCAGATCTCACTACAAAAAGCTGAAACATATGTGGCTAATTTGAAAGTAACACTAATGAATTTGAAAATAGGATCGTCTATAAAAAGAGCTAAACGATTCTTGGAATTAAACCAACCCAGAGTTGCTCTGGATTGGTTCGGAAAAGCATTGGATAATGCTAAGGGGATGGATAAGGAGGCCATATTAAGGCATGCTGGTATTCCTGAGGCTGAAATTCGAGGGTATTTGTGTGCCATTTTAGTTAAGCAAGGAAACTTGGAAGATTTAAAATTATTTATAGAAAATGTAGTTCCTACAACGAAATTTTTTAAAGGAAATACTTTATTACATATTGCAGCAGAAGAGAATCATTTGTCATTAATTGAATTTTTAATTAGTAAAGGGCATCCGCCTCAAATTGAAAATAACGAACAGGAAACCCCCTTACTATTTGGTGTGAAACAAGGCAACATTGATGCCATACTCTTATTACTTAAAGCGGGGGCAAACATTAATCACACAACTTCAGCTGGTTTAACCGCCTTACATCTTGCAACTGAACGAGGCTATTTAGAGATAGTAACACTGCTGTTAAAAGAAGGGGCGGATATAAACCTTAAATTTAATGGCGTTTCGGCTTTAGATATAGCGAAACAAAAAAAGGATCTTGCATTGATTGAACTTTTGGCACAACACACTAAGTTTGTTTCTTATATGATTCCCTATCAAGATCTTCAGTTCGGAGTAGAACTAGGGCGAGGAGGATTTGGGGTGGTTTATAAAGGCACTTGGCGCCAATCAACGGTTGCCATAAAACAATTATTAGGACTGGAGTTGACGAAGGAACAATTGAATGATTTTAAAAATGAAATGAACGTTATGTTAAATTTACGTTCTAGTTATATTGTTGAACTTAAAGGAATTTGTTTAGAAAAAAGCGCTTTAATAATGGACTATGTCGCTCATGGCTCTCTAGACTCGCTCCTGAAAAGTAAGGAACCGCTTTCGTGGATCCTGCGATTGAAATGGGGTAAAGAAATCGGACGAGGGCTGATATATTTACATAGTGAAAGCATTCTTCATAGAGATTTAAAAAGTCCAAACGTGTTAATAACGGATACAATGGAGGCAAAACTAGCTGATTTTGGAATATCTCGCATTAAAGAAGATGAAGTTTCTACCATTATAACCAATAGCTTAGATGGCTCGCCCAACTGGATTGCGCCAGAACTAGAGTTTGATAAGCCTCGGCGATATAATGAAAAAACCGATACTTATAGTTTTGGGGTTGTTTTATGGGAAATGGCAACTCGGAAACGGCCCTTTGAAGATAGTACTACAAAATGGGAAACCCTTGATAAATTAAAAAATGACCGTCAAGGTGAACGAGAAAAGCTGCCTTCAGATACCCCCTTAGCTATTAAGACAACGATTACTTGGTGTTGGAATCAACAAAGAGACAAACGACCCACTGCTATGGAAGCCTTAAAGACATTATGCCAACCGGTAAATACTGAAAATTTGAACAAATGCGATGTTATGTAACCATGCGCTTATTTAGTTGTAGCCGTCTTTTTATATTGTTCGTAAATTTCGTTGATGAGTTCTTCGACAATACTTTGCGAGCGATCTTCGCTAATCAGGCCGGATTTATCCTTTAAAAGCCCCATGCGTTCTTCAACAACGCGAGCAGCGGATCCTGAAGGGTAGAGCGATGCTAAGAAACGTCTTGCTTCAGCAGCGCCAATTCTTTCGTATAAAGCATTGCGAATTCGCGCATCTTCAGCGGTGGTATTAAAAGCCCATAATTCAATTGGGCCGATGGTGCTCGTGATTAATTGGGTATTAACGCCAAATTTTGTGGCAAATTGCGCTAAGAAGGTTGCGCCACCTGCACGCGGGCCGTGGACGCGCGTTTCGAGCGCTAATTTTGCGGTATCCGATAAACCAAACACTTGTGTAGATCGTTCAATGGCCTGTTTGGGGCCCGCATCCATAATAAAAACAGAAGTTGCGAATTCCACCATCACCGGATCAAAATCTTCTAATGATTGCGAAATAAGCGCAACCTGAACTTTCCATTTTCGACCTTCGCGCATATCGACAATCACTTGATCGCGCACTGCTTTTGCTTTAGAAGTTCGATGGAATTCATCGAATACAATACGTTTAGGATCTTCGCGAATATCTAAGATGCGTTGCTTATGATGCTCTTGATATAATGCAGGTAAATCTTTTAAGACATCTTCGGTTAGGTAATAATGTCGCGCTAAAATATAGCGCGCCAACATATACATGATCGCGGTTTGTCTATCAGCCGCTTCACCGCCGGTTTTGGCAACTTCATCCAGATCAAGCGAAACCACGCGAGCTTCCCCTAAATCAAAAGCTGTGGGTTGCGCTAAAATGGGGTATTCTCGAATTGCGCCGGAAATCATGCGGCCAAAGGCGTTAATGATCGGTTCACCGGTTGGTGATTTAATCGAGCCATACAGATCGGCAACCGTTTGGCTGCGACAAATAGAGGCTGCATCTGCCAACAAGGGAGTTGCAAAACGCTGGGCAAGACCTGCTTCATGGGTGTGTCCTGCCTTAAATAGTGCATCAGTTATTTCCCACCACGTTGTGCGGCTGTCAATTGAAAGTCCTAAACTGGGTAATAATTTGTCGACATTGGCTTGCAAGTTTGCGTTATAAGGCCGGGGATTGCCGCTATCCGCTAAGGATTTATAAAGCTCATCTACTACCATCCCAGCCATATCGGTGATGCCATCATACGCATTTTCTTGCCCCACCGGGGTTGATAGCAGAGTTAGAAAATTCACTAAAAAAGCGCGTTCTTGGGGGGTTGGAAAACGAGCCCCTAATTGGGTATCGAAAGGATTAATGGCCATTTCAGCTCGCATGCGCATTCGATGATATGCCGCGAGATGTTGTTTTTCAGGGGGCAGAGCCTCTTTTAATAATGAAATCAACCCGCTACTGGAAGGACCAATATCGACAATTGCAATGTTGGGTAAGCGTTGTAGACCGCCGGATAAACACAGCGCCAAATTAATTGCATTGGATAACACGGATTTACCCGAACCGGGTCTGGCATACATTAAATCGATCCAGGTCGTTTGTTGGGTTGAGCCCGGTTGATAGGGCCAAGGTTTGCCATCCACGGAACGAAAAAGAACAGCGCCGGTTGCCCAAGGGGATGCTGGGCGAGTAAAAGGTAATAGAAAAGTGGCATCGGATAACGGTGCAACGGAAGGGGTAGCGACACTTCGAACTGAGATCCCAAGCGTGCTTGACATCATCCCTGCATAAGAATCCCCGGATATTTCCGAGGTTTCACAATACCCCCACCCTTGGATGGCTTTGGCTAATTCGGCAACGCGCACGCGCAGCATTTTCTCATCACCCACTTTAGCCCAAGTGGAAGCGGTCACTTGCAGCTTGATGATTGCATCGTCCGTATTGACTTCCAAATAGCGCAAGAGATCAGTTGCGTTACTTATTAATCGATTATGATTGTGCGCAAAACTTAAAATGCTGGCGACCGTGGATTTTAAGCCCAATGCTTGGATCCCGCCGCCCTGCAATAGAAATGAAATACGCCAAGGAATATTCGCATTTAACACTCGATTAAATAAATTGTCGAAGGGGGCGATTTCTTTTGGAAATAAATCAATGGCAACGGTGCCATAAATCCGGTCGCCCAACCGCGCTGTGCGCAGATCCAATATTTCACCATCACGCGGAATTAATTGATTAGCAAGCGGCGGCCAAAGCACATCAGAAACTTCTCCAGCGAAATTTTTAGTCTCACGCACGGGAATTGTATCCCCTGGCAGATAAGGTTTCCATTTTGGATCGGTAAAATCAGGATCAATTGTTGCTCGGATAGCATGACAGGCTACGTGAATATCTAATAAATTGGTGAGTAAGCCAAAACCGTTTAAGTCGTTTACCATGGATCTAACCAATGAATCATGGCCATCACGCAGTTCGGGTACAGCTTGCAAAATGTTTTGTGCATTTAGAAGTGCTGGGATTTTCCCAGTTTTGATGCGTTCGGCTTTATCTTTGACCGATTGTTCTAATTGCGCTTGCGTTAAGCTCTGTGGTCGAGTCCAAATGACGATATACAGCGACTCTGAAGCGCAATATCGATACAGCTCTTGAACGCGTTCAGAAAATAAATCGTTCAATTCGAGGTGTAATTGTTCAGCGGTTTGACGCGCTGGCGCTAATATATTTTCCAATTCTTGTTTTACGGTATCTTTGTCATGGATGAAAAAAACTTGAATCGCATGCCCAGGTCGCGCTAAACAGGTTTGAAAGCTCTGTGTAAGCCCTTTGTGCATGCGATCAAATTCATCAGGCCCCACCAAGAAGGTAGCGCCTTGGATCCGTAAGACTGAAACCAAAGAACCATCTTTTGCGACCAGGGCGTGTTCGTTATCTGCCGTTTCCAAATCGCAGTAGGTTTCTGCTAACTGGCCAAGCGATGTGCTAAGCCAGGCCAGTATGCCATCGATGGTGTCTAAGATCGGATCAGCGAAACTCATTTTTTAGTTACCACTTAATCCCGTTCCTCCGCCAGCCGTTGCGGCAGATGTTGCGCTTGAGCCAAATAAAGAAGCCCCAGCAATATTGAGAATCGTCGGTAGGAATAAAAGACATGCTGCCACCACGATCATCACAACGGGTTTACTAAGGGGCGTTTGTTGAGGGTTTTCTTTATGAGCTTTAAATTGTAAAATCCCTGCCAATGCAAAGCCTACGCCAGCAACGTAGGAGGTAACGCTCAAGAGCTTAGCAATCGCCGTTGCTTCGCCTTCCACGGTCGTTGCAATGGCTGTAATATCACCACTACTCGCAAATACTAGGGTAGACAACATAGCCAATAGCATTGTCCAGCCAAATTTCTTTAAAAATAACATCATTTCGACTCTCCTTATGAAATGGATCCCATCTTCCTCATTGTTGCTGTTACCAAATGATAGCGTGAGGTAACCTTAAAATTATGAACCAAAAATGCCATTTTCACCATGGAATCTCAGAGTCATAGAGGGATATTGGCAAATACCGTGCTCTTCCAATATTCGGTTTGGGTTTTAAAGTATTTACGAGCGGGTAGGAGCTTAATATCAGTAAAAATGGGGTGGCCTAGCTGTGCTGTGCTCAACCCGCTGTCAATCATAGTTTGACCAAATACGGCAGGTTCTTCGGTATGAGGTCCGAATACCTCCTCAATGGTTTTTGCGCGATCCATTAAACTTAAGTAGGCAGCTTGTAATTTTCCCTTATAGGGTGCATCACGCAGCATGCTGCAAAAAAGAGTCCGGCAAAAGTGGTTAAGATCCGCTTGGCTGATTTCGGGCAGGTAAATCAGCGTGCCGCCGCTTTTGCCATCAAGCCCTAGGCTGTCAAGGAAAAAGCATTGCGCACAGAAATTGCAGGCGGTTGCCAAATTGTCAAACGCATTATTTTCATAATTTTGATCAATATTGACCACTTCCTGATACTGCTTTGCCTGAAAACCGCAGTAACGGCAGGTAAAATCATCGCGCGCAAATACCTTGTCCCGGACATTCAAAAAGGTTTTATTTGCCTTACGGCTGGTTGCACGTTGCCAATTGCCTCGTTTTGCAGAGAGTCGAATGGGCAACAGATCCATGGCTTAATTCCCGCTCAAGCTTGTCGTGCCCCCTGCGGTGGCAGCGGAAGTTGCGCTAGAACCAAACAAGGAAGCGCCGGCAATGTTCAGGATGGTTGGCAAGAAGAGCAGACAGGCCGCCACTACAATCATGACCACCGGTTTGCTTAAGGGTGTTTGTTGCGGATTATCCTTGTGGGCTTTAAATTGTAAAATCCCTGCCAAGGCAAATCCTACCCCTGCCACATAAGAGGTGACGCTTAAGAGTTTAGCAATCGCCGTTGCTTGTCCTTGTACATTGGTGGCAATACTGCTAATGGTTCCGCTATCTGCTGAGACTGCGCAGGAGATGAGCGCGAGTACTCCCATTAGTAAAAACTTAGTAACCGAGTTGATAACTAATTTCATAACAAAATAACCTCCGACCCACATCCTATCATTATGTACCATAAATCGTATTGCTGATAATACTCACGATCCCGACAAAATTGATAGCAATTATACCACCAATGATGTGTGTTAAACCTTTGGCAAGGCTTCCGGGTTGGGCGCCATGACCGGCCGCATGGGACATAATAAACCAACCTTTGATAAAAGATAATAGTCCAATAAATTGAATATAGAGCACCAAGGTATTTCCCAATGCCTGCCATTGTTGTCCGAGGGTACTGCCCCCAACATATCCAAGGATGGAAGCGCCTGTACCCACATTTTGGTAATTAATACTGCCATAACCAAAAATAGAAGCGGTGGTACCGAGCAGGGAATTGGTAAAGGCATCGGTAGAATTGGGTAAGTAAATTAAGACCGCGCCAACAATGAGCTTTAGCAGAGGACCGCCAATTTCACCAGGCTGTGTTTGAGTAGCACTTTGCATATTGCCAAATTTTTTCATTTGCGTTAACGCATTGATCACCATAAAAATCCCCGCCGCATAGGAGATCATTAACACCATGGCCGTCAATGGGACAATGACATTACTGACATTGGTGAGAATGGTTTGAAGATCGGCCGCGTAAACATTTTCACTTACCAAGCAAAGGCACAGCGAAAAATTTCTAAAACGTCGAATGGTCCTAACGGAAGGCAACGCCTGAACTCGTGAGAACCACCCCATTTGCGGCATCAATAACAAGGATTTTACCGTAGTTACCAATTGAGTCTCCTTCGGCGACTGTAATAATTTGTCCTTTAGGTGATTTTAACCATGCTCTTCCTGGAATGACGGCGTGAACCGTATATTCCGGTTCTTCAATGGTAATGGTGCTGTTTTTTTCAGTGCGTCTTTTTTCACTTAAAGCACCGAGATTAATATCTAGACCATCTTCTTTTAGTACTTGTTTCACATGGCCTACCTCACTTTTAACACTGCCCACATCTTTAGACAACGAGGAAGTGGTATTCGTGAGAGCCGATAAACGGCTATCCATCGTCGTTAGGGTTTCATTTAATTTATTTAGATTATCAGAGACTTCTTGAGAATAAGTATCCAAACGTTTGACTTGCGTTAAAATGTAATCAATTTGTTGATTTAATTTATGTAAGCCTTGGGATAATTGAGCAGTTTCTGCTGTCGTGGTTCCGGTTGGTGCAGTGCTCGGGGCGCCAGGTTGTTCTAGCGCAAATAATTCATTTTGCAGATCGCGAAGACTACCTTCAACGGTTACTTTGGGTTGGGGCGACGGATTGCTTGCCGTTTGATCTGCGCTCGAGAAAGCTTCCGCGATTTCACCAAAGTTTTTATCGGTTGCAGGCGCTGATGGCGCTGTTTTAGCAGCAACAGCAGGCATTTCTGGTTTCGCTTCTTTTAAGATGGTAGAAGATGCCGCATTTACTTCGGGATTCATTGTGGCGGGGAGCTTGTTTTCTGCGCTTAAGCTGTTTATTTGGGAAGACGCTGGAGATTTGAAAATTCGATATCCCATGATACTAATAACTACAAAAACCAGCGCAATAATGCTGCCGACTACTTTTTTATTCAGCCCTTGCGAAGTTGTAGTTTGGATCGGACGAGTGTCGTTGTCCCCCTCACCGAAGTCGAAGTCTTCGTTGAAACTATCTTCTCCGTGTTCTTCGTCGTTTGGTTTATCGTCGCTCATAATCCATAGCCTCTCGATTCATTGTTAAGATCCTGAGTCGGTGACATCTGATAAAATCAACAATCCAATCCCTGTTCCTGCATCGACGGTAATGGTGTTGGGTGAATTAAAATAAGTACTAGCAGCCGTGCCAAATGCTTTACCTACTTCGCCGAGTGCAGCCAAAACTTGTTGTCTGCCGCTTAATGTGGGCGTTGTTGTTGTCGTGTTGCCAGTAGAGCTGTTGGTTTGTACGGTTCCGGCGTTGGTAATTACCTTGGCATAACCCGTCATAAATGAGGAAGCAAATAAACTGCCGTAGCGTAGCAAATAATGATGATCAACATCACTCGCCATGGCTGTGCGCGCGGTATCAGGATCAATGGCGACTGCTTTAACCGATATGCTCTTATCAAAGCTCGGAATATTCATGGTTGAAAAATTGAGTACCACCTTTTCAGGCCGGCTAGCACCGCCACTGCCGCCTTGACTGGCTAATTGGAGATCTCCGACCAGTTTGGCGCCTTTGTATTGGCCTAGCGTTACGGTTGCCATAATAGGACTGGGTTCATCACTGTTGACCGCAGTATCTAAAACTGCAAATAAAATAGTGCCGGCTTTAAGAAGAACATCTTTTCTCGAACCACTATTTTTGCCGCCTGAACCAGAACCTCCGCTATTACCTTCACTCGTTTTGTCTTCTGTTTTATCGCCTTGAACGAACGCCTGTGGAATGACTTCATTCCACGCTTGGTACACGGCTTTAGATTGCGATTCCATATTCGTGAGCAGTGCTGCCAATGCCTTTTGTTGTTGCTCATTTAATCTGGCCTCTTGCGCTCTTTTGGCTTGATTTTCGAGTTGTATATTGGACAGAGGGCGGGGATTTAATAAAGCATTTAAACCTGGCGTACTTGCTAAGAGGGCTCTTGCAAATGCAGGATCATCTTCCATGAGTTTTTTTACTAAATCCGGATGAATTTGCGTCATACTTTTTGCAAATTCTTTATCACCCAACATCAATTTTTCGACCATTTTAGGATTTTCTTTAAACATTTTTGCGGCAAATGCCGGGTCAGTTTTCATCATGTCTTTAACTGACGTCGCAATGGAGGGCTCTTCACCCACCAATTCATTTAAGAGCGCTGGATTTTTATCAGCCAAAGCTTTGATCATGGCTGGACATTCTTTCAACATGATTCTGGTGGCTTCTTTATTGTTTTGAATCACTTTGAGAGCGAGTTCGGGACGCTGGTTACAGAGCGCTTTTGCAAGGCCAGGATTTTGTTGCATTAACTTCAGGACTTCTTCAGGATGGGCTTCAACTTCGGCAATCAATTTGGCTGCTTCCGCTGGGCTTAATTCACCCCCACATTTACAATTGCCGAGGAGTTCACCTTCGATCCCAAAGGATTCCTTTTGAGATAAAAGATCTTTTTCTCGAGAGCCAATGATAGTCGCAACAGCGCTTCCCCCTAATTTTTTCGCCTCTGCGGCACGACGGCGATTATCTTCTTCTTGCAGCGCTTGATATTTCTCCGAAGTTACATTGCCAGGAATTGCGGTTATTTGAGGTATTTTGGAGGAATGGGATTCTTCAGTTTTTAAGGGATTGGGTTTTCGAGCCGAAAACATAATGACAATGACAATAATCACTAAGACAATCGCACCCAATATGAGTAGGGTGCGGGTTTTAGAGTTTCCGAGGCGTTCAAACGCTTTTTTTGCCATGCCCTAGAGCCCTTTCAATTCAATTTTAATGGGAGTACCGTTTTGAGAGGCCAAAATCAAAGGTGTTTGAACCATCTCATACACACGGGTGCCATCCGGACTGGAAACACTAGCGCTCCAAGCCGGGGATAATACGGTTAATTGGGTACGAAAAATCAGTTTTCCCCCCGTAAGCCAAGCGCGTCCATGGCCGCCGCTCACTTCTAATTCTTGACTGCCGGGCGGCGGAATGCCATCCAATACGCTCAGCAGAGAAGGATTGTTGACTGGCAAGTTATCTCCAACTATCGGTGGCAAGGCATTGGGTCCATGTCCTTGTACTTGCAAATCAACGCGATAATCGACTTCGCGTTGTCCCGAAACGAGCGAGAGCATAACCGGCGTATCTAGTGTTGCAAGGCGGATGGCAAGATTAGCGCTATTATAAGCCGATGTGCTTTGAATAAAGAGAGTATTGGTTTTTTTATCCCATTGAATATTGAAATTTTTGGGATTCCCTAAGCTATAATCGGCAATGGGCCATGGTTGTCCAGTAGAATCCACAAAGACCAAAGAAGTGACAAAACCCGCAGACAACCGAATCACTGGCGGCGTTACGCCTGGTGAGAGATCTATCGTCAACGTTGAGGAAACGGGTCGCGGGGGAGTATTGGGTGTTGCCGCTACTGCTTGTTGCGATTTATCTTGTTGTTTGCGCATTTCTATGATTTGATCGGGCGTTAAAGGAGAAATTTTATCCAACAGTTGTTTAAAGGCTTGATCTCGTAAAGTAGGAGACTTTTTTTGAGGAGTTGCGCCAGCATTGCCTATGTCCTCATCATTTGAAGGGGGTGCGGATCCAGCATACCCGTCGCCGCCCTGTTTTGCTTTTGCTTCCAGGATTAAGGCATTTAATTGATTCAAGGTCGGAGGATTTTCCATTGTGCCAGCGGCAATCGACGAAGTTCCCATCAGCCATAGAAATCCCACCGTGACAATAATCTCGTTTAATGCATTCAATTTCTTGTTTCTACGGTTAGCTTGTAATTTCAGGTCCAACCTCCCGTGCGATGTATTGCGCAATGCCTATCCCCTTGGGCGCATCTCGCGTTGAGACTTGCGTAATTAATACTTCGACCACTTGTATACGGTTTTCGTTAACATTGGCACTTTGATACCGCACTAATAATGGTACCTGGATACGCCAGGTCTGATTCGACGATTGCCCTTCTTCAGTTAAGACAATCGCAGGACCTATCGCAACCGCTGAGAGTACTAATTTTTTGTCTTCGATGGTGGCTAAGGTGCCTGCAGCTTCTAAGGAGGTTAAAAAATTATAATAACCATCGATCGTAAAATAATCCGAAAGGTTATTCAATTGCGTTTTGTAGTTGACAAAGTCAAAGGTAAAAGTGGCAGTTGCGGCTAAGGTTGCCCAACTTAATAGGGCTTTTGTGGAGACGTTAGGTCTATCTAAAGGCGTAAGCTCAACATGCGTGCCATTGGGTAATTGCCCAAAGAATTGTCTAGGGGATCGGATCTCAAATTGGAAATAAGCGAAACCGATTAATCCAAGGTGGATAACCAACAACAACAATACGAGTGTCAACCAATTTTTATGTGACATATTCTGTAATACTCAATTCAGCTCAGTCAGTGAATTTCCCAACGTACCAATAGTATAGCAGCTGGTTAGCAATATCTGGCAAATTTTTGACAACTGCCAAACTACCGTCCGCTGAATCACTGATGCTGAAACATTATAGGAACAAGGCTATAAGTGCAAGCGACAATCTTGCTATACTAAGCAAGCATCTTTATAGGATTAGGTGTTACATAATGGAACGCCATGGTTTAGAACGCGTATTGATCCGTAATTTATTTTATGTAGAAAATTATCGCCGCATTGGTTTGATTTTCGTGCTTTTATGTATATTAATTTTGGCATTAGCGGGATTTGTCTTTTATCAACGCTTGGTTTGGCCAAAACCACAATATTTTGCAACGACTCCGGACGGACGCCCAATCTTAGTGATACGGCTTGATATACCCATCTATCAAGATCCGAACTTTGTTTTAAATTGGGCATCCAATGCGGTTAAGGCGATCTATTCGTTAGATTATGTTACCTGGAGAACAACCCTCCAAAATGCCGAAGTATATTTCACGCAGAAGGGCTATCACGATTTCCTGGCAGCTTTAAAGGCTTCCACGAATTTAGAAGCCATCAAAGCCAAGCGGCAAGTGGTTTCTTTAGACATTACGGCGCCACCTACTGTGTCACGACAAGGCCAACTGACCCCAGAGCTTCCTTATAGTTGGGATCTACAAATGCAAGTGACTGTTACCTATCAAAATTCCGAACAAGAGATGTTAAAACAAATAGGGACTCTTTTGTTGCGTGTAGAAAGAGCCTCGTTGTTGCGCCATCAAGAAGGGCTTGCCATTTCACAATTAGTGTTGCAGGCGCAATAAAACGAAAAGGAGCGGATGTGAGCGTTACACAAGAAGCGCAAGATACTGTGGTTGAGCAAGATAAATATGAGAACGACAAGACATTTGATGTCTTTTTACTGTTGTTATTAGCGCTTGCATTTGCGGCAGGATTGTTCGGTCTTATCATCTTGTTGCGCCATTCAGCAAGTCCGCCCCCCACGTACTTTAGCGCAACCGATCAAAATCAATTAATCGCCGAAGCTCCGCTTGATCAAGCGAGTATTGATCCTGCTGTCTTATTAAATTGGGTAACGGAAGCGACAATGGCCGCTGGAACCTTTAATTTTGTCAATTATGTTGCTTCTATTACCGCCGCAAATGTGTATTTTACGAAGGAAGGCTTTGATAGTTATAACAGCGCTTTGCTCGCCACTAAAATTATCGATAGAGTTGTCACCAAAAAACTCGTCTTAACGGCGATACCAACCGATGCGCCGCAGGTGTTATTAGAAAAACCACTTGCCGGGCGATATATGTGGAAAATTCGAGCGCCGATGCGCTTTACTTATCATAACGTCACAACCGATGTAGGAGATTTGGTCGACGTAACGATTATTGTGATGCGCGTGCCAACCGCCCAATCTCCCAATGGTGTTTCCATATTGAAGTATGATTTAAATGTGAAGGGTAGGGGGTAATTTATGTGCTCCAAGTTACAATTTTCTGAATTACGTTGCTAATGCTTGCAATAACGATATCAGGGCGATTTTATGAACATTTATTGATCCAACTATCTAAAATATCCGCCATAACCTCTTCCCTCCATCCAAAATTTTTCCTCAACCCATTGGTTGAAAGCTTTTTACCAGTCTCCGTTTTGTAATTCTTGATAATATTAATGGCCATTTTTCGTACGACAGCCATATTCTCCGCAGCATTGTTTTTTCTAATAAGACAATCATCTTCTTTAAATTGAACATCTAAAACCCAATGTAAATTATTTTCTATCGCCCAATGTTGGCGAGTACGTTCTAAATGCTCTTTTGCATTGGCAGTGTGGCTGGAAATATAATATCGTGTCGCCGTTGTCTCTTCACCATGGATATATCTGTTGCTCGTTATTTTCACGATGCTCTTCATGTCCTCCCATTCTGGATGCCGCTTTTGCAACCAGTCAATATTACCCAGTGTTTCACATCGGCGACTTTCAATTCTACCGTGGCCTTTATCTTGCTCTTGAAAACCCTCTGGAATATATGTGTTTTTAGCGTTAAACATTGACTCTACGTCTGACAGTAATGAGCTTTGATTAGCCTTAAGCGCTAATATATATTCTCCACCTTGCGATATTATTTTCTTTGTGATTTCTGTTTGACAACCGATGGCATCAATACTAACGGTTGCTCCATTTAAGTCTGCCTCCTCTAAAATTTCATAGATTGCACCAAGTTCATTCGTTTTTTCAGGAATGGATTTTTGGCTTAATGCTATCCCTAGTTTACTGGCAAATACATTGAGTGTGTGGGTGTTTTTTTCATCAGCCTCAAATTTTCTCTTCCCTCTTAATGATTTACCATCAAAAGAAAGCAATTCTCCTTTCAGTGAACCTGCAATCGCTTTAGCGTACCTATTGAGCCAAGCTTCCATACAAGATTTTTTTATTAAGCCTATTACCCGCATGAGGGTTGAGATGCTGGGTAGCCCATGCTCGTAGGGAAAATAATGTCTCAAAAGGGATAGTTTACTTTCCCCAAATTCAACAATAGATTCCCAATCTTCGGCACACCCCAGTACACCAACTAATATCAAAAATAGAACTTCTTCCAGGGGATATAATACTTTCTCATCTTGCCTAGGATCATCAATTTCCTTAAAAAATTCAATAAATTCCTTGGGGTTTCTTGCTAGCATAGCTTGCTCCTCCTACATCATGAAATAGGAATATATTAACATAACTTTAACTAGCTAACTGTTCATGAAATCGCCCTGCCCTTAAATGGTGCTGACCTTACACCTATTGAGGTAAAAAGTAGCGATTGCATATGCAAATAAAGGTGGCGCATAGTATCGAGTGAGGGGGGTGCTTATTGTGCCAAAGACTTAATCTCAATTAACCGGCCATCAGAAGTCGTTACAAAATACTGCGGAATAGGGCGAGTGATATGTTGGTAGATCATAACGCCAAGCAGAATATAAGCAAGTACCATTAACACGAGAACAGCGACTATCAGTTTACGAAACCCGTTTCGATAAAAATTACTTTGTTGCTCAATAATGGCAGCTCTATTTACTGGCATAAATTACTCCCGAAACCAAGGCCTTGCGGTGCGTAAATTGCCCCCAATCGTTGCACGGATCCAACGGAAGAAAACTGGGATCGTAAATTTAAATTTTTCTAATAAAATAAAAAAGGCAATAAATAAAATAGCTGTGATAAACGTCCAAAGTCGAATGTGCAGTAAAAAGAGCAATAAGGGAAAAGCAGCAAATGCATCCATAAAATAAAAGCGGGGCGTGCGCGCAGCGTCGCGCCAGTGGGTTGATTCAAGAATCGCCATCTTTTCCCTCCGAAGCTATTATTTGGTTATGCCTTCATCTTTATCTGCCATTTTTGCGCGGGCTTCAATGACGCGATATTCGCGCTCTAGCAAAATTCCCTCTTCGAATTTTTTCTTAGCATCAACCACCATGGGTTGACCGCGTTCATATAATAATTGACGCGTGCGAGCTGACAAGCGTTCAACGGGTGTATCGATCAAAATATCACGCACCTCTTGATCAAAAACCAGATATTCGCGAAGGGCTATGCGTTTGCCATCAACGCTTGGCGCTAATTTTTGCCATATAACCATGCGCAAGGTTTCTAGGATATCTAAGGCGCGACCATGACGTTCATCGGCAGGGAACGTTGAAATCATACGTCTGACCGCGTCAGATACGCCATTACTGTGTAGAGTAGTGTAAACAGGGTGACCCGTTAGTGCGGCGTCAATCACGGCGCTGATGGTTTCTACATCGCGGGCTTCACCGACCAGAATCAAACGAGGTTTACGCCGTAAGGCATTACGAACGCCAGCTGCAAAGCTTGGCAAATGGCGCGGAATTTCTGATTGGCTCATGACTGAAGAAGGCATTTCCACCATGTCGTAGACAAATTCAATAGGGGATTCGTAGGTAAGCATTTTGCGATTGCCGTCTGGTTCTTCCGCCAAGCTTTTAATGATGGCAGCCAACAATGTACTTTTACCAGAACCGGTTGGGCCGGTGACGACAACGGTTCCTTGATCTGGCGCCATGGCTTTTAAAATGCCGGGTTCAACATTTAAAGACGCTAAATCGGGCGGCATTGCGGGAATTGAGCGTAACGTTATTTGTAAACCATCGTGTCCTTCAATTTGACAACCAGTACCATTCACGCGAAACCGAAAGCGTTGATTTCGATTCGGACGGATTTCGTATTGGGTGTCCACATCCTTACCGCTATAAATTTGGGTCGTACCATTGGAACCATAAATGGCATTTAACATATCGCCGACTTCGGTATTGGATAATTTTCGAGTTGTGATGGCATGCAAACGTCCATGCACTTCTGCAAAAACAGGGGTATTGGTTTGCAAGGTAATATCCGAGGCCGAGAGATTGACGCAATGGAGTAACATTCGATCTAATGCTTCAGTTGAAAAACGAATAGGTTCATCCGGTAATAAAAATTCACTCATACGGAATAATCTCGGTTTTCCACTGCTGGCCGCCATTGTTTTGCAAGGTTGGGAAGGCAGTGATGCGCAGCACACGATCGTTAACCGTGAGATCAGAGCCGCCGCCGGTTATCCCCATATCCAATTGCGCCACAAAAGGCGGGCTTACCATGTTTTGTGCGAGCAGGGTACGATAACGAATCATCCCTTCAAAATCGCGTTTTATCCGTGCCACATTCTCTTTGAAGATGAGCTCTGCTTGTTGAATGCCGGCTTTCCAGCCCTCTTCAATATATTTTTTCCAGACCTGCCGTTCTTCGCGATTTCTCGGTAGGAGTGTGCGATCTGGCGCTTCCGGTGCACTGTAAGATAGCCATAAATAATTACGCCAGGTGGGCGGCGCAGTGACAAATCTTGCTTGGCTGATGATTTGATAAGTGCGATCGGCAATGCGAATCGTATCAGTTCCGCCTAAGCTTAGGGTATTACGGCCCTCCGTTAGCACTGGCGGCAACACATTTTTATCGAGGAGCATGGCATTAAAATTAAACAACCGGTATAGCATATTCTCATGCATTAAAAGAACCTTATTGATTTGCGCGGCACGCCAGGCAAGTCCGCCTCGCGCACCCACACTAAGGGCGGTATCCCGCAATGATTGCGCGCGAAGGTTGCTTACGCTGGTTTTGGAGAGACTTCCAAAAGAAAGCTTTTGTAAGGAATTCATATTATTGGGATTGCGATTGTTTTTAACGCTGCAGCCGCTTATCACCAGCAGTCCTGCAATAAGATAAACGCCTAAAGCCTTAACCATTAAGATGCATACCTCACTTCAATTAATCGACTTGATGGAAAGACAAGGATTTGTGCGCGGCGGCCGGCTTGTAAACTGGCATTTTGTAAAATATCGGCAATCACGGTTCGCTTTGAACTAATCGACACTAAAATTGGGATGGCAGGTTCATTCCCTAACACCTTGACACGATAATCGGTCATGTTGGCAATTTTATCCACTAACGGTCCAATAGGTCCTGTCCAATCCACATCTGCTAAGCCGCTCATTCCGCCTTCAGGGGTTACCAATGGCGCCGTGTTAAGAATAGGAGCGCTTTCGGCATTCTCAGCAGCGGCAAGGGTGCTTAAAGATTGTTCAATCGATTGCGCAGCAGCCAGTAATTGCGTTTCAACATTCGCGGCAGCAAAATTAGATCTTTGTTTGTTGCTTGGCTTTGTGTTGGAAGTGATGGGTCCTTCTTCTTGTTTTTTCAGCACAGTGCATCCAGATATGGGCGTAGTTAGTAATAGAAACGATAATAAAATAGGTAATTTCATTGATACTCAATCCCATACAATCGTGATAATCGCCAATCTCTTGCTGTCATTGAACCAACCCAGCAGCTTGCTTGTCAACTTAGGTTCACCTTATTATAGCTATTCTAATAATAATGTGATTATTCGTCTAAAATGAGAGGAAGGAAAAGAGGGCATAACGTTGACATTATCTAATCAGTTGATTGCCGTTGCGAAGGCAATGGGATGTCGGTATACGGTTCGGGGCGAGCCTATCTCCTATGAAGAAGTATTTTCAGAGATGGGGCTATTGCCGGCGTTATTACGGCGTGCTGACCAACTATGTTCCTTTTGTTTGGGCTACGGCCAGGAGGAGG
>JAJZUR010000124.1 GCA_021848375.1 Pseudomonadota bacterium
AATTTCTGATAGCTTTGACAACTTACCTATATGGCTTTTATTCGGTGTCTTTTCTGAATTCTTTGTTAAAAAATGTTTGAACATAAAAACTCCTCTTTCTCCTCACAACACAACTGAAGATCTTCCGAAATCTGCCTTGGAATTTCACAGAAATAATCCTGGCTTTCCAGGAAGTGCCGCCTGGAACGCCACACACAGAACTCGTGACATTGTCCCTCCGAAGCTCCTCTAATTTTTAGTTTGGCCTTCACCTGTATTTCCCTTATGAGACATCTCTTTTATTAAATCATCTTTTTCCAGTGCAATTTGTTTAGCGCTCTTTTTTTCGGCGACACTTTCTAATGCTCCAATTTTATGACCACTAAATAATCCAGTAACCTGTTGAATTTCAGCAATTGTCGCTTGCCTAAGAACATGTCTATCTCTGCGATTCCCATGTTCTATTTCTTTTTGATCATATTGATTATTTAAACCATCTTCTCTTTCTAATATTTTTTGTTCTCCATCAGATAAATTAGTATTAATATCCTTTCGCAAAGAGATTTCTTTTTGTGGATTCCACATAACACCTTCCTGATTACCTTTTTCACGCACACTGGTAAGGGAGTTATAACTAACTTGATAGGCATCTGTTGTCCTATCATTTTCATAAGAATTTTTTAATTCATTAGCGGTTTCTAATTCCCCTTTTGATTCATTTGAAGAAGCTAATAATCCCTTCTCTCTCATAAATTGTTCCGCATATTTAATACGCATATTAGGATCATTGGCCATTATATGCGCCGCGCGTTGGCCTCCAATCCGCCCATGAGTATTATCCGCTCGTTGATTTCCCAGCCACTCTACAAATTCTTGGGTATAATTTGCATTAATGCTACTGGCAAAAGCTTTTGTATGAGATGCTTGATGTTGAAAATCTTCTGAAGTTCTATAGCTTTTCATTGCCTCTTCCCGGAAGTTTTCACCAGTCTCATAAGAACCAGCTACACTCTCTGATAAACGTTTCGACTTTTCATCTGTCATTGAATATGATAATGATTGTGAAGCATGGGCGGCCTCTCTCATGGATTTTTGAAATTCATCAGATTGAGCTAATCGCTCTGCTTTTCTATAGGTGTCTTGATCAAAAGCTGTACCAGAAAGCCTAACATCACCTGACAAAAAATCCGCAAATGGTACTTTTCCACTAGCTGCTGCTAAAATATCGGCTGACTGTTGCTTTGTAAGGTTATTCTCCTTAGCAAAATCTTCAATCTTCTGTGTAGCCGTCTGAATGGCTCTTGTCTGTTCAATAGATTTTCCTTGGCTAGCCTGCTCATTAAAGTGTTCACCTTTAGAAATCTGTTCATTCAGATCTATCATATTACGATAAGAACTTGCTAAACTCTTAGATGACGCCATCGATTGATTAACGGCTTTTTGATAATGCCGACTAGCATTTTCCGATAACTGTGAAGATTGCGTTTCTGCTGCATTAATAGAGACGGGGACGTTAGAACTTGTCACATTTAAAATTTGCTGGCCATCCGCAGTTGTCAGGATATCTGAGCGTCCATCTGCTTGATGAAAAGAGCCTGAACGATAACTCGCCGCATAGCTTTGACTGAGCATATTCGTGTTGGCAATTTGCCGATTGCCTTCGGTAATATTCCCAAAACTATAGTTCCCGGTCACTGCATCATTCGCTGCTGAACTCGCAGCACCTTGCGTGACATGACTTAAATGAGACGCCAAATGAACAAATGACCCGACTCCTTTAACAAGTGCGATGCACAAAAAGGGTATACTCATGGCAAGATAACCTGCCATAGCTGCAATATCAGCATTTACATTCACAAGACCTACTGAGTTAGCAATAGTGATCCCCGCTTCATTAGATAAAGATAGAGCCGAGATGGATTTTGAGCGGGCAGCCATCGTCATAATATAATTTAAGACGGCGTAAAGTGGCGCCCACATTTGTAACCACAATAAAATTTGAACCCAAGATGTTAAGAATCGCCATCCAAAAGGTAAAATCGCAAGCGGAATTACAAATAAAAAGGTTGCGTATGCAATGGCTTCCAATACGGCTTTCATCGTCGGTAGAGTCTCAGCGGCCATAGCCCCTAAAGTTTCATACGTTGAGCATTGTTGTAAGTAGGCACGTTTAAGGGCAAAATTTGGGGCATTACCCAAACTGGTTGATTTTTGTTCTATTCCATCAACCACCGCGTAAATCATCATATTTTGTTTTAAAATTTCTTCTGCCGATTTTGCCATATTCGTTAAGGCACCATAGGCGATAGGCAAATATTTTAAAAGCTCGGATTTTGCATTTATTGCGTCATTTTGGCCAAATATTTTTTTCCCAAACAAAGTTGCTGTTTTATTAATTTCGCTTCCCCATGCTTGGTTAAAAAGTTTCACTCCTTCTTGACATGTTATAATCTGTGATCTGGAACCCAGTTCATTTTCTTTTCGTAAATTTCGCCATAAAAAAGATCTCACCGGAGAAGCTTGGCTTGAGATAAGGTTCCAGATATCTGCACTATGCCTTAAATCTTCAATTGTATATTTTCGACCTAATATAGCATCATACGCAACACATTGCCCTACAAATTGACGCAAATTTTCAGCCAAATCTTCATTGGTAATTCTAAAAGTCTTGGCTTGCTGTAATAAATTTGATGCAAATAAAGTCCCTGTTTTTTGATATTTTAAATCATCGGGTAAAACAAAGATTTTTTCCACTTGTTCAGTTATCGCATATCCTATCTTACTAATATATCCAGAGATCATCGCAAGACCATAGGGGACATGATCGACCTTTTGATGATAGCGACTAACGGGATCTTTTATCCAAACGGTTGCCTGCGGCACAAAAAGTAACTGAGTAATGGCCGTCATCGGAATAATCCACCCGGAAATGGCCTTAATATAATCTCCATAAATAGCGTATAACGCTGCCCATAAACACCCAATAATGACGCTCAATCGAATTAAAGGAATATAAAGAGTACCGGAGTGCGCATTTAAACAAGTTGCAATCGCATTAAATACTCCATTTAATATTTCTCCATTACCAAAAGTTATAATTTGATATTCCATTTGTCTTCCTTAATACCAATTAGTTTCATTAGCCACATTACCAAGCATTATGTGCAATTGTTTCTCAATCACTTGAGTTGCTTGAACAAATGACAAAACACTATCCATCTGCTGAAATGCGCTATTACGGCGAACCGTAATTCTCTCTCTTGCATCTCTTAGAGATTTCAAAAACCGTTCAACATAAATATCATCCATTTGTATAGATTTTAATTGCCCCATACTATCCTGTACCAAATCGATAACCTCAATAACATATTTATATAAAATATCATAAGCAATTAAATCGCTATATTGATGGATATCTAAAGGCGCTGCTCCTTTACGATAAGCAGTTGCTACATTTAACATTTTATAAACGGGTAAACGAGTCGCGTTTAAAAAGCCTTTTTCTTCTTCTGTAATCTTGGTATCATCATAAATTTTATTTACCAAGGATTCTAAAGTAGAATGTACTTTACGTAATAATGCATCACTTTCAGGAATAGGGGTATCATGTAAAGTTGGATATAAACAGGTTTCTGTATCACAACTATAAATAGGGGTTTTTCCACCATTTAAAAGTCCATTTAAAACATTGTCTCGATCTGAATGGCCAGCTAAAAATTTAATTTCAAAATTTTGTCCATTTTTTCTAGAAATAATAGAACCAACCAAAGTC
>JAJZUR010000125.1 GCA_021848375.1 Pseudomonadota bacterium
ATTGATCACCCATAACATCAGACACCTCAAAATCTAATTAAAAAAACAAGAAAGTCCATTCACTTTACAAGTTGAGAATGGACTCTCATATCTTCAAGGGTAATGGATATAGATTATGTTTCTTTTCTCGATTGTATTCCGTTCATTGCACCCATGATGGCTGCAACCATTCCGGTAACTAGGATGAAGAAATTCATCAAGGCGATGTTGCCAATGGTGCGAGTTATTTTTTTGCTGGTTTTTATGGTAACTGTAGTAGCTTTTTCTTTGGCATTTTCATATGTGTTTTGCCATTCAGCAATTTTTTCTCTAATTTGTTCGGGAGTTTTATGCGTGGCTTGTGCCAGTGTGTCAATTAGTTCTTGTTGGGTTTGATCGCGCTCTTCATCATTGGAGCTAAAATAACTCTGAATTAATTTTGCTAACTGCGATTTTATTTTTTCTGGACTTACTTCATTATTTTCAGCAGAAAAATCACTTTCTTTGGGTAATAAATCAGTGGCCTCTTTCTTAATTTTATCTATTACCGTTTGCAAATCAGGCATGGATTTTTTTACTTGATCGGTTAATTCAGGTGATAATCTAGAGATTTCTTGAACGCCTTTTTGAAATACCGAATTACCCTCGCTTACCATACTCTTTGAAACTGAAATAATATTCCCAAGAGCATTTAGGGATCCGCTTACTACAAAACTTACAGTAGTAGTCATGATAACCAATGAAATTAAGATAGAAATGCCGCTTACCAACAATCCATGTATTATTCCGCTTATTTGCGTCATAAGCTTACTAAAGTAAGTTGCGATCCAACCACCTATATAGAGCGAGACAATCCCAGTTAAGGTTATCCAAATAAATGTCCCTATTCCTATGGATGGTAAACTATTGGCGATAGGTGAAAAAATAATCAAGCCAATTCCCGCCCCTAATAGATTAAAAATTAATCCGATGATAAAAGCCGCTAAAACGCCTGCTAAAATTGAATTCCAGCTAATAAAACTAAAACCTTGTTCTTCGTATGATGTCATCGGTTCTGGTTGTGTCATATTGCGCATCATTTGATCCTCCTTATCTTTACCACTCAGAAACAGGTACCTTGGATTCCCAATAAACAAAACATTGAGTGGGATTTCGAATTATTATGAGCTCCATTGGCATTTTTCTTCAATTCGGGAAAATCCTATAAATATTTGTGTTTTCGGACTGATTTTGGTAAAATAATTGTCCTTTTTCCAAAATCGGGGGGCTTTCAATGAACCTGCAGGATTTTTGTGGTCTTGATTTTGGTACCAGCAACTCGACAATTGGCATATTTGATGGAACGCAGTTTAACATGGTGCCTTTGGAAGATGGAAGAGCCATTTTACGCTCCGCCATCTTCTTTGATTATGATACCGGAGAAAGTCTATTAGGGCAGCGAGGCGTCAATGAGTATCTCAACGGGGCGCACGGTAGATTGATGATGTCTCTAAAAACGGTATTAGGTTCTTCTTTAATGCAAGAAGAAACCTATATACATAACCGTTGGGTGCCTTTTACCGACATCTTGGGTTATCTTATTCGGTATATGAAGCAGCAAGCTGAACAACAATTAGGGTGTGAGATAACCCGGGTTGTAATGGGCAGGCCCGTCCATTTCCATGATCATGACGAGAAACGCGATCGCTTAGCGCAAGATACCTTAGAGAAAGTTGCTCGCGCTCAAGGTTTTAAAACAGTGCTTTTCCAATACGAGCCCATTGCTGCGGCGTTAGCCTATGAAGCGACTATTACCAAAGAGCAAATCGCCTTGATTGTTGATTTAGGGGGCGGTACTTCTGATTTTTCGGTGACTCGCTTAAGACCGGGGATTCAGGGAATGGATCGATTAGAAGATGTACTCGCAAATCAGGGGATTCATATTGGGGGAACGGATTTTGATCGCCAAATGAATTTAAGAACTGTGATGCCCGCTTTAGGCTTAGGGAGTCAAATGCATGGGATGAGCGGCATGTTGCAGGTTCCAAATAGTTATTATCATGATCTGACCACTTGGCATACGTTAAATTCACTTTATAACCATAAGACACAGCGGGAATTAAGTTCTATTTATAATTTTGCGGTAGAAAAAGAGCGCATCGCACGTTTGCAGAAAGTCATTCATTGGCAATTTGGTCATAAAATTTTAAATGCAGTGGAAGAAGCAAAATGCGCTTTAAGCCAACTAGAACAGATAAGTTTAGATCTCAATTTTATTGAACCTGGTTTTACTATTGCAGTGCAGCAAGCAACTTTTGAAAATATCATATTAGATAAAGTTGAAGATTTAACCACTACATTATTAGAAACAGTTTCCTCTGCCGGCGTGCAAAACCATCAAATCGATTCCATCTTCTTTACGGGGGGATCCACCCAAATACCCCTGATTCGTCAAAAAATTAACGAACATTTTCCGCAGGCAAAAAAAGTGCGGGGCGATGTCTTTAGCAGTGTTGGTAAGGGACTTATTATAGACGCCCATCGAAAATTTCGTTAAATGATAAGATTAAGTGTAGATTCATCCCGCCGTCTGTTAAATTATCCATTTTAGGGTAGAATAGCGAGAAGTTTGTGTGACCTTCTGAAAAGAGTCATGAAGAAAAAAGAAATTCCGTTAGAAATGGGCTTATAGACCTATTGGGAATCATTCTTGCTTGCTTCTTCTGTATTTTCCTGATATTCTTAAAAAAATGGCAGTGTATTAGTTAGAGAATGTTATGACAAATGCTTCAAATGCTTATAGAGGAATAATAACAGTTGAGCCTGGCAAGCGCGGGGGTAAACCTTGCATACGGGGATTAAGAATTACTGTTTATGATGTACTCGAGTGTTTAGCATCTGGTATGAAACCCGAAGAAATCTTGTCAGATTTCCCCGAATTAGCCTTCCAAGATATCTTGGCCTGTTTAGCTTTTGCTGCGGATCGTGAGCGGCACATAAGCGATTTATCTTCATCTCCTTTCTTTAATAATACACCACCGCCACGCACAGCAACTGGCCATCAGTAAACCTGTTCAACTGGATATTTAATGAAGTTACTGTTAGATGAGAATTTATCTCGACGTCTTGTGCCTATGTTAGAAGCGCATTACCCGGGTACAACTCAGGTTGCTTTAGAACGATTGCAACAGGCAGTGGATCTTGAGATCTGGCAATTTGCAAAAGAACAGGATTATGTAATTTTGACACGTGATTCAGATTATTATGATTTAAGCATGATTCGAGGTGCACCACCTAAAGTTATTTGGTTACAAATCGGTAATTGCTCCAAGGATGTGATAGCGGATTTGCTTATTCGAAAAAAGACAGATATTTACGATTTACTTGCTGATAAAAACATCATTACTTTGTATTAATTTTGAGAGTTTGACACGATCTTCTTAATCCCGGGAGAGGATGCCCCGCAGGGGAGGGGTAGGGGCAGACTATTAATGAGTGATTTGTTATTGTTCTTCAAATTTCCTCCACTGCGAAGTGGGGGGAGGGCTCCCCACGAATATTTTTAATAAAGAATAACAATTGATTATTTGGATAACCAACATCGGTTGGCGCGGCGGTCCGCCCGGTACACATAATTATAAAATGCAAAAATAAATTAATGATATTAATTGCATAAATTACAGTGGGTTATTTTAAAAATTCGTGGGAAGTCCTCAGGCGAAGCGGGTGAGTGTTAAGATGAGGTGATGGGAAATTAGGTAGCAGGGCTGACGCATTAAAATTCATGA
>JAJZUR010000126.1 GCA_021848375.1 Pseudomonadota bacterium
AAGATTAGTTTTTATGCACCCTAATAATTGCCCCAGGGGATTTATTAGTTAATCAGCTAAAAAATTAGAGAATATTTAAATTTGATGATATGTCCAATATGTTGTACACTTTATGATTAGAAAAGCTTTTAAAATATTTAAAACGCCTACATTTGAAAAATGGTTTTCACAGCAAACTGTGAAGGCCAAAGAGCAGATTAGGAGTAGAATGTCTCTTATTGAACTTAATGGTTATTTTGGGGATCACAAATCAGTCTCGAAAGATGATGTTGTATGGGAACTTAGGTGGAAAAACGGCCGGCGCATTTATTATAGTTATTTATTAGAGCAAAACATATTATTGCTGATAGGGGGAAATAAGAATGGGCAAAATGTTGATATCAAGAAAGCGAGGCGTATCTTCGAGCATACGACGTAAAATATCACTTTCAGGTTGTCAGGAATGGCATCCAACGAAAGAGTTACTGGATACCAAAAGAGTTGGAGCTGCCATAATGCAGTGTCTTATCAATAATGATCCAGAAGGTGCAATGAAAATAATCGAAATTTATTTAAATACCGTCAATAGAGTACAAATGGCAAAAAAATCACGGATTCCGAGATCTACGCTTTATCACTCTCTCAAAAATAAAAATCCAACCATAAAGACGTTAGCCAAATTAATACATGCCAGCGCTGCGTAATAGTGCCAAAGTCAAGCCGTTCCCCTGCGATCGTCGCTAAAGATTAACACACAACTCGTTTTTCCTGGATGGCTTTGTGGAATGTGCGGGAGAGATAAATAGCAACCACTAGCCATAGTACCAACAGCGGAAATCCAATGGCGCCGCTTAACATTAGATAATGTGATCTACCTGCTACAGTTCCAAAGGCGGTTTGTAAGGGTTTCAACAACATATTGAATAGCGAGCCAGCTTCTTTGGAGGCGCGTGATCCAAAGGTTTCGATCCACGCTTGCGCTTTAAACCGAACATCGGTTGTGGTTGGAATATAAAGCTGCTTCAACGCAGGCCCATTTAGCGCATAATTGATGGCTTTAGATCCAACCATCAACGCAAATAAAAAGGAAAGGGAATCAAGCATTAAAAAGCCAAATAAGGCAAACCCAACGATAACTGGCATTGCTGCGAGCGCAACACCTACGCCAAGATATCGTGTTACGTTACTGATACCGAGCAGTAAACAAAGTAAAGAAACAATATTAACGCTTGAGCCATAGATACTGAGATAATTGGTTAGCGCTACTCCAGTGTACGCAGTGCCTGCGGCTATTTTAAAATTAAAGTCAAATATAGTGACAATTAATTCATAGATAAAATTTGCAGAAAATATGCCGATCAAATAACGATGTTGCAATAATAGTTTTAAGCCCTCTAGGAAACCAGGCTCATGTTTCACGGTCTCTTCTGCTTCATTTTCGCCGTGGAACGAGCTCAATAAATGATTTGGCGTTGCGTTAAAGAAATATCGCAGCAGCAGTAAAATACTAAGACACATTAATCCCAAAATAACCATGGAAAGTGTATCGGAACTTAATCCCAATCGATGCGGGAGCCCCCCAATGCCATAAGGGCAAATAACACCGCCCATTTGTCCCATGGTGACAACTAACGGAAAACCTCTTTTCGCGGAAACCGGATTGGTCGTATCGGTTGCAAATGCCCAAAATAAGGCGACCACCAGAGAGCCAAAACTTTCCACAAAAAAGTACCATAAGTAACCCAAAATTCTGGTAGCGATGAAAGGAAGTAACGAACGCGCTGCTATTTCTTCCTGAGAGGCTTGGGCAAAATATAAGGCTATGCTAAATGTCAAGATGGCAATACCATAAAAGGTGGGTAAAATCCGTAATATTTTTTCGCGAGAGGTTTTTTCTAATAAGCGGGTATAAAACATTACCAAAGGGAGCAATGCCAATACCGAAATCGTTTTGGCATAGGGCAGATGCATTTTATCGACCAATTGGATAAAGATAGAATCCTTTAAGGGGCGCAAAGTCCAATAGATGCCAATAATGAGGGCAAAGATAAGTCCCATGCGTAGGAATTTTTTAAATTCCTCTTTTTCAAAGATCCCGAAATTAAACCGGCAGATCTGCATTAATAAATTTAAGGACTTTTCTTGAACACTCATGGATTTCTCCCAGGCTCTACTTTACAAAACTCCATTATACGCATTTGCTTCATATTTGTACACTCCATAGGGTTACAGCAGCGTTAGCACAAACATAAAATAAATAATTAACACTATAGATCCCCCTGTTCTATGTATTCATCTATTATGAATGGATAGTCGAGAAAGAACTGCCCGATTTCACCAAAAGGTTGTAGCTAGTGGTATTCCTTCTCTCAAGCAAGCTTGGGAGAAGGTGGCCGAAGGCCGGATGAGGGGCTGCTTTACTCCATTGTCAATGAAGTATTTACTATGTTTTATTCCAGTCCTAATGGAATAAAACAGCTGTTTTTAAAGTCAGTATAGTTGCGGTGGTGTTTTTAATTGAAAATACAAAATATAACCTATTGATATTTATATTTTTTTATATGTTTATTACACCAAATCTACAAATGTCAATTTGGTGTATATTTTTTAAATTATTTTTGTTACACTAAATTAACATTTGTAGATTTGGTGTAAGATTATGGTTAAACTCAAAAGTCAGTTTATTGGGCGTAAAAGGGAGCTCAATAAACTGAATTTATTGTTAAAGAAAAATACTGCCAGCCTTGTAGTTATCAAAGGAAGGCGACGAATTGGAAAAAGTCGGCTTATACAGGAATTTGGGAAAAATCATAAGCTATATACATTTTCTGGAGTTGCGCCAACAAAAAAGACGAGAAAACAAGACCAACTAGATGAATTTGGTTGGCAGTTAGGGCAAGCGTTGGGTCAGCCAGCTTTTAAAGATAAAGATTGGAATGATCTCCTATTTCGGCTTGCGAATCATACCAAACAGGGCAGAGTAATTATATTATTTGATGAAATTACTTGGATGGGTTCTAAAGATCGGAATTTTCTTGGAAAATTGAAAAATGTATGGGATTTAGAATTTAAAAAGAATCCAGAACTAATATTGATATTGTGTGGTTCTGTCTCCGCATGGATTGAAAAAAATATTTTGAGTAATACGGGATTTTTAGGGAGAATCTCTCTAAAGTTAAATATTGAAGAATTGTCTCTTCAAGAATGTAATCACTTTTGGGGTACCCAAAATGGAATTTCAGCATATGAAAAATTTAAAATACTCTCTGTTGTTGGTGGGGTTCCAAAATATCTTGAAGAAATTCAAACTTTTCTACCAGCAGAAGAAAATATAAAAAATTTGTGTTTTGATAATTCCGGGTTGTTATTTAATGAATTTGATCAAATTTTCACAGATATTTTTTCTAGGCGCAGTGAAATTTATAAGCGTATTGTGCAGGGTATTGCTGAAAATCATTTCCAATATGAAGATGTTTGTAAGGGGTTAAAGATTGAAAAAAGTGGATTCTTGAGTGATTGCTTAGATGAATTGGTAAAATCTGGTTTTATTAGTCGAGATTACACATGGAATTTAAAAAATGCAAAAAGATCAAAATTGAGTCAATATCGGATTAGTGATAACTATTTAAGGTTTTACTTGAAATACCTGCTTCCTAATAAAGAAAGAATAGAAAAAGGAGCTTTTGATAGTTTTTCGTTAAGTGCGTTACCTGCTTGGGAAATTATTATGGGTTTGCAATTCGAAAACTTGGTTTTAAATA
>JAJZUR010000010.1 GCA_021848375.1 Pseudomonadota bacterium
ACCCATTATTGAGGTAATAAAAGGTATAGCTGATATAAAAAGCAATTAGCCCTATTTTATAACCAGTTTGGAAATTAAACGTCATAGACGAAATAAAATGGAATTCAAAACATGAAAAGTAACAATTATTATTTTTTTATCGTTGTCATTACGATGATGGCTTCAGTTAGCCTATTTGCAACAGATATTTATTTACCCGCGCTACCGGATATGGCGGTTTACTTTAACTGTCGTCAAACCGATATTCAATTGAGCTTTACGGTATTTTTATTAGGTCTTGCGATCAGTCAATTAATTGCTGGGATGATGTCCGATCAATTTGGTCGTAAGCGGGTGGTTGTGATTGGTTTTATGCTTTTTACCCTGGCTTCTTTCATGTGTGCGTTTGCGGCAAGCTTACCTGAATTGATTGGCTGGCGACTATTACAAGCAATCGGCGGTGGGGTTGGTTCAGTAACAAGTCGTGCATTGGTAGCTGATAGATACGATCGCAAAGAATCTGTCAAAATATTTTCAACTATTTTTCCAATTGTCGGTTTATCTGCGGCGGTTGCGCCTGTGGCAGGCGGTTATTTAACGGCGTTTTTTGGCTGGCGGGCAAATTTCTTATTTATAGCAGTTTTTGGTTTTTTTATCTTGATTAGCGTTTTTTTGTGTCTTAGCGATAACAGTACAACCCAAGCGACGGAAAAAAAAGGAAATCCATTTTTTCTCGGAATACAAGGTTATGGTGAGGTTATCAGTAATTTAGAATTTTTAGGTTATGCCTTCATTATTTGTGCAGGATTTTGCGTGTTTCGCACTTACTCCGTAGAATCCCCCTTTGTGTTTAGTGGACAAGGATTTGCGGCAGAAGAAATGGGACATTTCTTTATGGCACTATCTTGTGCTTATATTGCAGGAAATTTACTTGCGAAAAAATTTATTCAGCAAATGAGCGTTAATGCAGTATTACGGATTGGTTTTTCCGTTTTTATACTTGGCGGACTCATTATGATTTGTTCTACTTGGCTATATGCTAATAGCCCTTTTGCACTGATAATTCCAATGTCCCTTGTAACAATGGGTAATGGTTTGCTTTTTCCGGTTGCTTCTGCAGCGGCGGTTACTGCGGTTCGAAGTGATTGCGCGGGTACTGCGGCGGGATTAATGGGAGCCATGCAATGTCTCAGTGCGGCCTTTTTTAGTCACTCGGTAGGTGAGTTATGTGCGGGGGGATCTTTTCCGTTATCAATTTTCATCGGGACAATTATCTTGATTGGTTTTAGTAGTTATCTTTTATTAATTGTGTATAAACCAAAAGTCGAAACAAGCGTTTCAGAGGATATTCCATGACTTCTAGCATGACGGCCTTCGCAACGCAAGATCTGCAGTTGCCAACCGCAATAGCGCGTTGGGAAATACGTTCAGTCAATCATCGGTATTTGGAAGTATCATTTAAATTACCGCCCTTGTTAGGGGATTTGGAATATCAATTGCGCGAGATTTTACGTAATCGGCTAAGTCGTGGGAAAGTGGATTGTTCTTTAAAATTAGAAACCATTGGGGAATCGAGTTCAAATTTAGTGGTGGATTTTAAGCTGATTGATCAATTGGTTGCGATAAGTAAAAAAATGAAAGACCAGGCGCCAGAGGCCACTTTTGGAAGCATTTTTGACATTTTACGTTGGCCATCAGTCGTTAAAATGTCGGAAGAAGATTTCTCTAAACTAAATGAACCACTGCAAAAATCGTTTGTCTTGACATTAGAAGAATTGATTGAAGTTCGGCATAGGGAAGGGATAAAGCTTAAGGATTGCATAGAGAAACGATTACAAAAAATGCATATTCATATCAATGATATAAAAACAAGATTGCCGGAAATTCAGAATCATTATCGGCAAAAGTTTTCTGAAAAAATCCATGAAATGCAGTTAGAGCTCGATGAGAGTCGTTTAGAGCAAGCCATGTTGCATTTACTACAAAAAATGGACATTTCAGAAGAATTAGATCGGCTTGCTACTCACTTATCAGAAGTCGAGAGGATATTAGCAAAAGATAAAGTGATGGGTAGACGGTTGGATTTTTTGATGCAAGAATTAAATCGAGAGGCCAATACGCTGGCTGCTAAGGCGCTTGATAAGATGACAGCGCAGGATACCATCGCATTAAAAGTTTTGATAGAAGAGATGCGTGAACAGATCCAAAATTTAGAATAGGACGAATCATATGGTGGCAAAAGGTTCCTTATTTGTTATTTCTGCTCCTTCCGGTGCGGGTAAAACCACTTTAGTAAAGGCATTAATTCAGGCAATCCCGGATGCTTGCGTTTCAGTATCGTATACGACACGCGCTATGCGTCCACAAGAACGAAATGGCATTGATTACCATTTTGTGACGCATGATGAATTTAAAAAAATGTTAAAAGACGGCGATTTTTTGGAGCATGCGCAAGTTTTTGGCAATTATTATGGCACTTCAAAAGTGTGGGTAGAAGAAATGCGCCAGCAGGGCAGGGATGTTATTTTAGAAATCGATTGGCAAGGCGCAAAATTGGTGCGTCATCAATTTATCGAAACGCAAAGTATTTATATATTGCCCTTAAGTCGTGAAATACTACAAGAACGTCTGCAAAAACGGCATCAAGATAATGTAGAAGTGATTAATGAGCGTATGGAACAAGCAAAAGATCAGATTTCCCATTACAATGAATATGATTATTTGATTTTTAATGATCAGTTTGAAATAGCGTTGGAAGATTTAAAATCGATTTTTCGCACACACCGGTTGTACTGGCGGCGCCAACAAATGGAATGCCAGGGAGTGATAGAAAAGCTCTTAAGTTAGTTTAACTATGGTAAAGTACAAAGGGTTCGTTGAAAAAGCGAATGAGAGTTAATAAGTTTGTTTTATAGATAAATAGAGGTTTATCAATGGCACGAGTAACAGTAGAAGATTGTTTAATGAATGTTGAAAATCGATTTCAATTGGTTTTAATTGCAGCCAAACGGGCGCGACAGTTGTCAATTGGAGGGGCGGAACCCATCATACCCTGGGAAAATGATAAGCCTACGGTGGTTGCGCTGCGAGAGCTCGCCGCGGGCTGGATGCCGACGACAGTCGCTGCTGAAGAAGAGAAGGCGGCTTCCTAACGTCCACCTTCTCCTCAAGGCTATTGAGAACAAGCTGCGCCTGTAAATTGTGATTTTTCATGGAGGGGAGAAGTATTGTCTCATTTTGCAGAGCTAAAAAAAGAGGTTGAAGCGTATTTAACAAAAGCGCAGGTTCAGGATATTGAAGCTGCCTATAAGATGGCACGAGAAGCCCATGGTGGGCAAAAGCGCTATACTGGCGAACCTTATATTACCCACCCCGTTGCGGTTGCGCGGATTTTGGCTGCTATGCACATGGATACGCAAAGTATCATTGCGGCACTATTACATGATGTTCTTGAAGACACCCATGTTGATAAAACAGCGATTGCACAAAAATTCGGAGATGAAGTCGCAGAGTTAGTCGATGGCGTAAGTAAGCTCCATCAAATTAAATTTGAAAGTCGAGTGGAAGCACAAGCAGAAAATCTGCGTAAAATGATGTTGGCAATGGCTCGTGACATACGAGTGATTTTAGTCAAGCTAGCTGATCGTTTACATAACATGCATACCTTAGAAACATTACCCCCTGAAAAACGCCGTCGTATTGCGAAAGAAACCTTAGAAATCTATGCCCCCATCGCCAATCGTTTAGGCATGAATAATTTTAGGATTGAATTTGAAGAAATAGGATTTTCATTTTTATATCCAGTGCGTTATCGTGTTTTAAAAGAAGCGATTCGTAAAGCGCGTGGCAATCGCAAAGAATTAATTCATGATTTGGAAGCGAATTTAAAAAACAGACTAGAACAAGAAAATATTTATCCCTTTATAATTATGGGGCGAGAGAAGCATTTGTATAGCTTATATAAGAAAATGCGCAAGAAAGATCTCTCTTTGTCTGAGATTATGGACGTATACGCGCTTAGAATCTTAGTGGATAAAGTAGATACTTGCTATCGAGTGTTAGGTGCGGTGCACAATTTATATAAACCGGTACACGGCCGATTTAAAGATTACATTGCTATTCCCAAAGCCAATGGTTATCAATCACTACACACAACCGTTTTAGGTCCATATGGGGTACCGATTGAGATCCAAATTCGCACTGAACAAATGGATCGAATGGCTGAACAAGGAATTGCCGCACATTGGTTATATAAAACCACCAATGGAACCGTGGAAGATGCTGAAATGCGGGCAAGAGAATGGTTAAAGGGGATGTTGGAACTCCAAAAAGATACTGGAAATTCCAGGGAATTTATTGAACAAGTTAAGATTGATCTTTATCCAGATGAAGTTTATGTGTTTACGCCCAATGGTGATATCCTTTCACTGCCCAGTGGCGCAACGGCTGTTGATTTTGCCTACGCGGTGCATACAGACGTTGGAAATGCATGTATAGCTGCAAAAATAGACCGTCGTTTGGTGCCTTTGAGTACGCGCATCAATAGTGGTCAAACGGTTGAAATTATTACAGCAGCCGGTGCCAATCCAAACCCAGCTTGGCTCAGTTTTGTGTCGACGGGAAAAGCGCGCAGCAATATTCGTCATTGGCTAAAGACTCAACAAGTGAGCGAAGCAAGAATGCTTGGTAAACGCTTAATTGAACGCGCGTTAGCTTCACTCTCGCTTTCTGAAGAAGATGTTTCTGAAAAGCGCTTAAGTGTAATCTTAATGGATCTTAAATTGGAGAATTTTGAACAATTATGTGAAGAAGTTGGATTGGGGAATCAAGTTGCTCCATTAATTGTTCGTCGATTGGTTTCTGATTTGTCTGTGGAAGATTCTCATGTTGTCTATCCTTTAGCTATTCGCGGTACGGAAGGAATGGTGGTTTCTTACGCAAAATGTTGTCGTCCAATTCCTGGTGATCCCATTATTGGATTTCTCAGTGCGGGTCGAGGTATTGTCGTACATCGAGAAAATTGCAAAAATATTTCTGAAATGTCACGCACCCCAGAAAAATATATTTTTATACAATGGGCAGACAAAGTGGAGGGAGAGTTCCAAGTAGAGCTGCGTTTAGATGTATTAAGCAAACGCGGCGTGTTGGCAACTATTGCCAATACCTTAGCCGAAAATGATGTGAATATTCAAAATGTACATATTGATGAACGAGATAATCGCCATAATACCATCACCTTTTTATTGAGTATTCGTAATCGTAATCATTTAGCCAAAACGATTCGTCGGTTAAGAGAAATAGATATTGTGACGCGCGTGGTGAGAATCAAGTAGGGGGAATAAGAATGGACTTAAGGTTATATTTGCAGCCTTTGGAAAAGAAAGCCGAAGCCATGGTTGATCAAATTATGCAATGGTCCAATATAAATAGTCATTCTTATAATATTCCGGGATTAAAAAAAATGGCGAACGTCTTAACAGAAGCTTTTTCAGTATTAGAATGTCAAAGTGAAACTCATCCATTGTTGCCCCTAGACCATATCAATTCACTTGGGTTACCTGAAAAAATGCCGTTAGGCTCAATGCTCAGGTTTTGGAAACGACCCGCTGCGCCCATACAAGTATTGTTGATAGGGCATATGGATACGGTGTTTGAGACAACTAGTTCTTTTCAGACAGCCATTCGCACTTCTAAAGGGTTGATTCATGGGCCTGGTGTAACGGATATGAAGGGCGGGCTTTGCGTGATGTTAGAAGCGCTAAAAACCTTTGAACAAAGTGATCATAACCAACAATTGGGTTGGGAAGTGATCATTAATCCAGATGAAGAATTAGGTTCCTTTAGTTCAGCGCCGCTCTTTGAAGAGCGAGCAAAATTTCATCAGGTAGGCTTATTATTTGAACCTGCAATGGATGAAAAAGGAACTTTGGCAGGAGATAGAAAAGGTAGTGGTAATTTTACGGTGATTGTCCGGGGGCGCGCTGCACATGCAGGACGCGCTTTTTCTGAAGGACGTAATGCCATTGTAGAATGCGCCAAAGTGATTGTTCAAATCGATGCCTTAAATGGACAACGGGAAGGCGTCACCATTAATGTTGGTCATATGCAGGGGGGGGGGTCAGTAAATGTAGTTCCAGAACTTGCCATTTGTCACTTAGACATTCGGATCTTAAAAATGGAAGACGGGCCGTGGGTTGAAGAAAAATTACGTTCTATTGTGGCAGCGGCGCAGCAAACGGATGGGTATAAAGTTGAATTGATCGGGAAAATGAATCGAAAGCCTAAAACATTAAAAGGAAAAACCCAAGCGCTGTATGATCTGGTTGCTGAAATTGGAAAAGAGTTGGGTGAAGTAATTACCTGGAAACCCAGCGGCGGTTGTTGTGATGGTAATAATCTATCAGCAGTCGGGTTACCGAATATTGATACGCTCGGGGTTTGCGGCGGAAATATCCATAGTCCAGAAGAATATTGTCTGATCGAGAGTTTGGTACCCAGAGCCAAATTGACCGCGGCCATTTTATTACGATTGAGTGAAGGAAAATTTACCGGCTAGTATTTTTAGTTTCTGTTGCGCTGGCATGGGTATTTCTATTTTTTTCTAAAAAACCAATCAATTCCTCTGGCGGGATGGGTTTTGAAAAGTAATAACCTTGATACTCGTCACAACCCGCTTTTTGTAAATATTCATATTGTTGTTTGGTTTCAACACCTTCTGCGACAACTTTAATGTTTAAACCATGTGCCATGGTAACGAGTTCATTGATGATGGTTGCGTTTATGGGATCGGTTGTTATTAAGTTAATAAATGTTCTGTCAATATTAAGATAATCAATATTAAAAAGTTTAAGATAACTAAAAGAAGCATTACTAATGCCGACATTATCAATCGATATTTTAACCCCGATTTGTTTCAATTTCTTTATGAATTCGATTGAATTGCCAATATCCTCCAAAAGAAAACGTTCTGATATTTCTAATACAAGGTGGCGGGGATTTAGCCCAGTGCTTCTTAAATAATCCTCCAATGTATGTAAAAAATTGTTTTCTGTAAAAATTCGCGTTGATAGATTTACAGAGACGGATAATTTATTTAAGCCGCTTGCTTGCCACATTTTGGTCTGTCGACAAGCAGTTCTTAACACCCATTCTGTCATTGGAAGAATATCTCCAGTCGCTTCAGCGAGTGGAATGAATTCAGCCGGTGAAACCATATCGCCCCGAGCAGTTTTCCAGCGCAATAAGGCTTCGACTCCAACAACTTCCCCGCTCTTGATATCAATTTTCGGCTGATAATGTAAGCGAAACTCATTGTTCAATAGCGCTTGCTTTAGGTTTCTATCCGTAGCAACATGAGAAATTGCTTTTATTCCAGGTGTTGATAAGCAATATTGATAGGTGTTTTTTCCTTGTTCTTTTGCTAGGTATAATGCGATATTCGCGTTTTTTTGCAATCGATATAAGTCTTCACCGTCTTCTGGAGAGGTACTTATGCCAATATTAAGCGTCATGGTAAAGGATTGATTTCCTAAGAATACAGGTTTTTCAAATTCTTGAATTAATTTATGCGCAATAATGGCAGCATCTTCCGGATTTTTAATGTCTAACAAAACGATTAAAAACTCATTTTCCTTAAGACGCGCGACCATATCACTTTTACGAACTCCACTGCAGAGTTTGTTTTCGATGGCGACTAAAAATGCTTCATCTTTGTTAAAATAATCAAATGAAAGGTACAATAGCGCAAATCGGGTATTCCGCCGTCTACTGGCAGCAAATACCCGCTTCATCTCATCTTGAAACGCCTTCTGGTTAGAGATTGCCGTGAAGGGATCATAATAAACAAAATTTGGGGTATTGTTTAAACGCATGATGCTATCTCATTAAGATTATATACACGCAATAAATTAAAAATAGTATTCATGCCATTAGTATAAGAAATTTTCATTCATTTTTTATATAAACTATGGTTATATACAGTCAAATTTGGTTTTTTTTGATAAAAATGTCGTAAATTTAGTGCATGAACCAGAAAATGATTATACGTTCCGTACAATCTTCCGATTTACCTGCGATGCTTGAAATTGCAGGAAAAAAAGGACCTGGTTTTAATTCTCTCCCAAATGATAAAGATGTATTGCAGGCAAATATAATGCGGTCTATTGATAGTTTTTCGGGAAAATTAACAATCGGAGAAGGGACGTATTGTTTTGTGATGGAAAATGTAGAAAACCAGCGGATCATGGGAACTGCTAGCATTGAACATTTTATTGGTCATCCATGGCCATTTTATAAATATCGATTATCAACGATTGCGCAAATTTCAAAGTGCATTGATCAATATCGTAAACATCCAATCTTAACATTAGCCAGTGATCATGAAGGCGCATCAGAATTAGGCGCGTTATATTTAGAACCAGCCAGCCGGGGTAAAGGGTATGGATCATTTCTCTCTCGAACGCGGTGTTTATTTATTGCCGAATTTCCCCACTATTTTTCCGATCACTTGATAGCAGATATGAGAGGGGTGAGTGATTCCAATGCCATTTCACCTTTCTGGGAAGTATTGGGAAAACCTTTTTTTAATATGAGTTATGCAGAAGCATGCTATATTAAAACGGTTAAGGGACCACAATTTCTGTTAGATTTAATGCCACGATATCCGATTTATCTTGAGCTTTTGCCAGAGTCTGTACAACAGGTGATAGGAAAGACACATCCGGATTCAACGCCGGGTTTGCATGTATTAGAAAAGGAAGGATTTACCTACCAGAAGTATGTCGACATTTTTGACGGGGGTCCAACCATTGAAGTGGCTAAAGAAAAATTGAGAACCGTACGAGAAAGCCAGAAGGCAGTTGTTATTTCTTGTAAAAAGGAAATACAACGTAATAATATTTATTTACTCAGTAATACCCAATTAGATTTTAGAGCAACTTTGGCACCGATCGATGTTGTCACTGGTGGCGAGGTGGTGCTGGAAACGGCGGTGGCCAATGTGCTCAATGTTTCCATTGGGGATACCATTCGATATTGTTTGCTTCGATAGGAGAATAAAATGCGTGGTCAGCATTATATCAATAACCAATGGCAAAACGGATTAGGTGAAAAGCTCGTATCAAACGATCCTTCTACTGGTCTTATTTTATGGGAAGGTAACGCTGCCAATGTGGAACAAATTCATTCAGCCATTAATGCCGCTAAAAATGCTTTCCCGTTATGGGCGAATTTATCCTTTGCAGCGCGCTATGGGTATTTAAAAAAATTTGCTGACATTGTAACGAAAAAACGAAAAGAATTGACACAAATAATTTCAAAAGAAATGGGAAAACCCTTATGGGAAGCTGATCTGGAGCTTAATTCTGTTATTCATAAAGTTCCTATTGCTCTGGAAGCCTATCAAGAGCGTTGCAAAGAAAAAAGTCGTTTGCTACCCAATGGGACGCTGGTTGTGCGGCATAAGCCACATGGCATAATTGCAGTGTTGGGTCCCTTTAATTTTCCCCTACACCTCCCATTGGGACACATTGTTCCGGCCTTGTTAGCGGGTAATACTATTGTTTTTAAGCCAAGTGAATTTACGCCATTTGTTGCTGAAAAGCTTTTTGAATGTTGGGAAGAAGCTGAGATGCCAGCAGGCGTTATCAATTTATTGCAAGGGGGAGGCGTGACCGGTTCAGAATTAACCAAGCATCCGCGATTAAATGGATTATTGTTTACGGGAAGTTATAGAACAGGACAAGCCATTGCCAAGCAATTTTCTGAACAACCCGAAAAAATATTGGCATTAGAAATGGGCGGCAATAATCCATTAGTGGTTCATGGTGTTCAAAATTTGAAAGGTGCAGTATACCAAACCCTACAATCCGCTTATTTGACATCAGGGCAACGGTGCACTTGTGCTCGGCGATTAATTGTCACGGATGATGTAGCGGGGCACGCATTTATTGAGGCGTTAATTCTAGCCATCAAAGCCATTCAGGTGGGTGCTTATAGTGATGTTCCAGAACCCTTTATGGGGCCTTTGGTTTCAAGCGCAGCCGCTGATCGCGTTGTTGCTGCCTACGATGGGTTAATCAAAGAAGGTGCGAAGATCTTGGTTCCTTTGCAAAGAAAAGATCCAAAATTATCCTTTTTATCTCCTGCTTTATTGGATGTCACGAGGATAAAAAATCGACGTGACGACGAAATTTTTGGGCCATTGTTACAGTTAATTTGGGTTAAAGATTTTTCAGCAGCGCTGCAAGAAGCAAATCATACCGCTTATGGTTTATCAGCGGCTTTATTGTGTGAAGATAAAGAACTCTATCAGCGTTTTTTGGCTGAAATTCAAGCCGGCATTATCAATTGGAATAAACCAACTACCGGTGCGAATTATCAAGCGCCTTTTGGCGGCATTGGGCATAGTGGAAATCATCGACCGAGTGCTTATTATGCAGCGGATTATTGTTCCTACCCAACCGCCAGTCTTGAAGAAACCGAATTAAAAGTTCCTGCAGAGTTTTCACCAGGGCTTCAATTATGAAAACGCTAGAAATTAATTTCGATGGTTTGGTTGGACCAACGCATCATTATGCGGGGTTGGCCACTGGTGATTTGGCCTCAGAAAAGAATGCACATCGAATTTCCCATCCAAAGGCTGCAGCGCTTCAGGGTCTACAGAAAATGAAATTATTATTGGATCTGAAAATCCCACAAGCGCTTTTACCGCCGCAAGAAAGGCCAGCGTTGCATATCTTACGAAATTTGGGCTTTAGTGGAACTGACGTTGAAGTATTGACCAAAGCTTCTAAAGTTGCCCCTGCAATTTGTAGCGCAATTTATTCGGCTTCGAGTATGTGGGCAGCCAACGCGGCAACGGTATCACCCAGTGTCGACAGCAAAGATAAACGGGTGCACTTTACTCCGGCTAATTTAGTAACACATTTTCATCGAGCCATCGAAGCGAAAGACAACTATCAACTTTTTAAAACAATTTTTGCGGATGAACGATATTTTGTGGTGCATTTTCCCTTGTTTTCACATTCAAGTTTTGCGGACGAAGGGGCTGCGAATCACAATCGATTGTGTTCAGAATACGGTGAACTTGGGTATCAAATTTTTGTGTATGGCCGAGATGCAGTTCATGCGGGGGGCTTGTTATCATACCGATATCCACAGCGGCAATCTCTTGAGGGATCCGAAGCCATCGCACGATTACATCAATTACAAGATCATCAATATCTCTTTGTTAAACAAAACCTCGAGGCTATTGAACAAGGCGTTTTTCATAATGATGTAATATCAGTGATGAATAAAAATGTTTTTTTATATCATGAATCGGCATTTGAAAATACGGACAATTTCATAAAACAGTTGAAAACAAAAATATCATATCCAATATATTGTCTTGGTGTATCTTTACAAGAATTAAGTGTTCAGGATGCCGTTAGTTCTTATCTTTTTAATAGTCAATTAATTTCAATTGACAAGGATTCTATGGCGTTAATTGCCCCCATAGAAGCGCAAGAAAATAAAGCCGCTCATCAAGTATTACGACGGTTATTGCAAGAAGATAATCCCATCCAAACAATACATTTTGTAGACTGTAGAGAGAGCATGTTAAATGGCGGCGGGCCTGCCTGTTTACGGTTGCGAGTCGTTCTAACGGATAAAGAGCGCAATGCCATTCATCCCCAGGTTTTTTTAAATGAAGCATTATATCATCGGCTGGTAAAATGGGTGGAAAGACATTATCGGGATGAGTTAGCCGAAAAAGATCTCTTAGATCCCCATTTCTTACAAGAGTGTCATACGGCATTAGATGAGTTAACCCGCATTTTAAAACTAGGCTCTTTTTACAACTTTCAGAAAATTTAAAGATTTTTTAAATCTTTGGCCTTTAACATAAAAATACAATCCATCGCAAACCAGGAAACTTTGCCAGTCGGCTTTCGGTAGGGGTACCAGGTAAAAGGTAATTGCGGGTACTGTTTTTTAAGCCGCTTTGCGGCTGTCACGCCCACTTCAGCGATTATTTTCCCTTCGGGATTTAAATAGTTTTTTGCCTTTTTTAAAATAAGATGAATAATATCTAAGCCATCCTTACCGCTTTCCAGAGCCATTTTAGGTTCATTTTTAAATTCGGCTGGACTTTTTTGATATTCAGAACTTGCAACATAAGGTGGGTTGGTAATGATTAAATCATAGGTGTGAGTGACGTTTTGAAATAAATCGCTTTTCAGGCAATTGACCCGATTTTCTAGCGAGTACTTTTGTATATTTTTTGTTGCAACCTCTAGTGCTGCAGAAGAAATGTCGACCAAGTCAACATTCAGTTTTGGGTTTAAGAGTGCCAGCGTAATACCAATGCATCCTGATCCTGTGCAGAGATCTAAAACACAATGGTTATGCCAGAGCGTTTCCAACAAAAAATCCTGGAAGCGGGTATTCATGATGGATCTTGGCACTAACACATGTTCATTCACATAAAATGTATTACCTAAATACCAGGCTTCCTGCGTAATATATTCTACGGGGATCCGTTCAGAAATTCTTTTTTCAAATAAGGCTAATATGGTGAGGATGTCTCTTTCGGTTAATTTTTGTGTTAGGTTTTTCGTAAACGTTTGCGTTTGTCCGTATGGGTAGGGCAACTGTAGCGCATGGTAAGTCAAGTATTGTGCGTTTGCAAGGAGAGTATGATTGTCAAAAAAGTGGTGATGCAATTTTGCCTGTCGCATCAACTGATGACCTAACTGAATTATATCGGCAACCGTTATTTCTTGTTCGAGACCTCTTTTTAGAAATAGGTTGTATTGCTTATTTCTTTTTGGATCTGGAGAGATGTGATGGTTTATGAATATGGCTTTCATTAAAATCTACCCATTGACGATGAAATTTCTTCTTTCAAAACAATAACCCAATTGAGACTTAGCGTCTATAGGGCACTGAAAATTCTTAAAAAATCAAGGGGGCTATTCAACATAAGGTTGAATAATGTTAGGATTCAATCCTATGCAGCAGACTAAGGCTTTATTGCATTTTAATTTTTATGCCTATTTACGCTTAATGCGTTTAGACAAGCGGATCGGCATTTATTTATTATTGTGGCCAACCTTAATGGCACTATGGATAGCTGGAAACGGCAAGCCCGATCCCTTCATAGTGCTGGTATTTATTTTAGGCGTGATCGTGATGCGCAGCACCGGTTGCGTTATCAACGATATTGCCGATAGAGAATTTGATAAGTTTGTTAAAAGAACGCAAAACCGACCATTGGTGACGGGTGAAGTAACACTCTTAGGTGCCTTTATTTTGTTTTTGGGTTTAGTACTCATCGCCTTTTTATTAGTATTACAACTTAATCTGCTAACCATGGTGCTTTCCAGCGTTGGTTTATTGTTGGCCATTATTTACCCATTTATGAAACGTTATAATTATGTTCCTCAAGTCATCTTAGGTGCTGCTTTTGGTTGGGCAATTCCGATGGCATTTGTGGCGTTAACGAGAAATATTCCACCCGTTGCATTTTTATTATTTTTTGTTTCACTATGTTGGGCAGTCATTTACGATACCGAATATGCGATGGTCGATCGATCGGATGATATTAAAATTGGGATCAAATCTACGGCGATTTGGTTCGGAAAAGCAGATGCGATTGTGATTGGCGTCTTCCAGCTCTTGATGTTGGCTTTATTGGTAAAAATCGGAGTCGATCTGGATTGCGGCAAGTTTTATTTTGGCGCTGTGCTTTGTGCCGGTTTATGCTTTATATATCAGCAATATCTCATGAAAAATCGCAATGAAACCGCCTGTTTTCATGCGTTTTTAAATAATAACCTGGTTGGAGGGTTGTTATTTATGGGGTTGTATTTAGATTATTGGTGACAGACACAGGGCTGACACCAATGGCTACGATAAGCACCGTTGAAAATGCTGACTCAAATTATCTAATAATTCAAAATAGCCATTTGGGTTTGCCAGAGCGGCCTGTCCTTCTGGATCTAATTCGTCGACTCTAATATTTAAGTCTTTAACGATATTGTGCACTAATTTGGGTTCAAACTGGGGTTCGGTGAAAACACACTGGGCGTGACTTTTTATGATTGCTTCTCGAATGATCTTTACTCTTTTTGCGCTCGGCGGCAGTTCGGGATGAAGTGTGATGGCTCCAACCGCGTTTAAGTCGTAACGCCGTTCAAAATATTGGTACGCGTCATGGAAGACAACAAAAGGAATAGAGTGAATGGGTTTTAATTTTGCTTGAATGTCTGCATCTAATTTTTTCAGTCGTTGTGTTAAAATCTCACCATTTTGTTGATATTGTTCAGCATGATTGGGATCAATTTTAATTAAATTTAGAACGATGTAGTTAGTGAGGATAATGCCGTTTTGCGGATCTAACCAAAAATGCATGTCTACATCGGCATCCAAACCTCCTGGGTGATCATGTGTGTGAGGTTCCCACTCAGGAGTGCTTCGTAACGGTAATAGCAATAGATCGGGGGTTTTAGCCAATTCTATTATTAAGGGCGGAGTTTTTTTTTGAAGAACAATGCGCAAAGGTTTAACCAAAAAAGTTTCCAGTTGCCCCCCGCCCCAAAATATTAAATCGGCTTCTTTTAGGTGTTGGATATCGGATGATTTTAGGGCATATTGGTGAGGTGAAGCACCGGGTTTAATCAGTAAATGTGGCGTGGCAATACCTTGCATAACCGCAGCGACTAATGCATAAAATGGCGTTATACTAACGGCTACTGTAGGCGTAATCGGCTGTTCTTGCGCCTGATTCAGGGTAGGAGATACAGCGAGTATCAAACACAGCAGTAGAGAAAGTGTCTTTTTCATATGTTAATCACTCAACTTATATAGGATGTTAATCGTTTGCCATTAGTGACTGCGGATCATGTTCATGTTCAATTTGGGCAAAAAATCATTCTAACAGATGTTCATCTCAGCGTGCGTAGAAATGAAATCGTTACCTTGATTGGTCCGAATGGTGCCGGTAAATCAACGTTGGTAAAGGTGGTATTGGGTTTAATACGGCCAACCCGCGGGATAGTACACATGAAACCGGCGATACGATTGGGCTATATGCCGCAAGGTCTGATGATTGAGCCCTATATGCCATTAACCGTACAGGGATTTTTAGAATTAGCCGGCAAATGGGATAAGAAAGCCTATAGCGCACTCCTTCGGGAATTAATGATCTCACATTTACAATCAGCAATGATGCATTCTCTATCCGGTGGGGAACGCCAACGCGTGTTATTGGCGCGGGCGTTATTGCGAAAACCTGATCTTTTAGTCTTAGATGAACCTGTGCAAGGTGTTGATGTGACGGGTCAACAAGAATTATATGATTTAATTGTCCATATCAGAGATACTCAGCATTGCGGCATCTTGATGGTCTCGCATGATTTACATTTGGTGATGGCAGGTACCGATTCGGTGATCTGTTTAAACAAACATGTATGTTGTTCGGGCCATCCAGCTACCGTCACCCAGCACCCCGAATTTTTAAATTTGTTTGGCGATCAAAAACCACTGGGTTTAACTGTTTATACGCATCAACATAATCATCGGCATGATAATTCAGGGGAAGCAGAATGTCCTTAGATTTTATGACGCGTGCCATCTTAGCAGGTGCAGGCATCGCGTTAGCGGCAGGGCCTTTGGGATCGATTATCTTATGGCGGCGGATGGCGAATTTTGGAGATACCCTGGCGCATTCAACTTTATTAGGTCTTTGTTTTGCGTTATTGCTGAATATTCATATTTACATTGGCTTAACAGCAATTTGTATTTTAATGGCATGTTTATTGGCACTCTTTTCACGCCAGCATCAATTAGCTAATGACACGGTACTTTGTATATTGGCGTATACAACCCTTGCTGTTGGTCTTATTTTGGCGACCGTTTTACCCGGGATCCGTATCGATCTGCTCGCTTATCTATATGGTGATATTTTGGCGGTGAGCGAGGCGGATCTCTTTTGGATCGGGGCTGTTGATCTGATTGCCCTAGTAACATTAGCGAGAATATGGCGTTATGTTGTATCGATGACAGTACATGAAGATCTCGCGAAGGTAGAAGGTGTTCCCGTTGTATTGGTACAATGGATCTTAGTGGTACTCATGGCCATTGTGTTTGCAGTTGCCATGAAATTAGTCGGCGTACTCTTAATTACGGCACTCCTCATTATTCCAGCTTCTGCAGCGCGGCAAGTCGCAAAATCTCCGGGACAAATGGCAATTTTAGCGAGCATTCTTGGGATCATCTCGGTTTTTGGTGGGATCCATTTGTCTGGTCAATGGGATTGGCCAGCGGGGCCGGCGATTGTTGTTACAGCAGCAGTGGTTTTTGTTCTCTCCGTTTTAAGTACTTGGTTGATTAAGTTTCAAAGGTAAGGAATATTTTTGATGAGACATCTAAGAAACAAAATTCAAGTTGGAATGATTGGTGGTAACTTTTCCAGCATGGTTCATATTCCTGCTTTTAGACTGAATCCGCGTTGTGAAGTGGCTGGGGTAACGACTTCTACACCTGAACATTCCATTGAAATTGCCGAAAAGACTGGTTTGCAAAATGCCTATCGACATTGGAAAGCGATGCTGGCAGATGATGCGATAGATGCGGTTAGTATTGCAGTTCCACCGCTTTTACAATCCTCTATTGCTCTTGCTGCATTAGAACAGGGTAAAGCAGTGTTTGCAGAAAAACCGCTGGCAGCAAATTTAAGGGAGGCGGACCAACTGGCTGCTGCTGCATTGGCTTCTCAAAAACCGAATATGGTTGATTTTCATCTGGTCACTTCAGAAACTTGGAACGCCGCAAAAAAGATGATTCAAACGAGACAAATGGGTGATCTATTGCATATTGTGGTGCAATATATGGGCGAAGTGCCGCGCAACAAATTAATGAAGGGTTGGCAAGGCGCAAAGGAAGCGGGTGGTGGGGGTCTTTTTGATCTTTTAAGTCATATTTTTCATTATTTAGAATGGTTTGCAGGACCGATTGCAGGATTAAATGCAAAATTGTTCTCGACGGTCAAAGATGCACCGGATCGCGATACTTTTGATGTGGTTGCGATAGAATTTGCTTCTGGAGTGGTTGCTAGTGTGACGGTGAGTAGAACGGCATTTTTGGGACCAGGGCATCGAATTGAATTTTCAGGATCAGAAGGTACGTTGGTATTGCACAATACTACGCGCGATGTACGAGGCTTTCGTTTATACCATGGAACCCGAGAGCGCCCAGAGTTGCTTCCCATTCATTTTCCAAGTGTTCCTGAGTCTGAAAAATTATTGGATGGGCGGATTTTTTCTGTCGGTAAACTGGTTAGTCGCTTTTTAGATTGGATAGAAACAGGTGTACCTCAGGTACCCAATTTTAAAGAAGGGTTACGCGTACAGCATTTGTTAGAAGTGGCTAGGATGTCAGATCAAAGTGGGCAGTGGATGAAGGTCTCTTGATGCCTCTATTGAATCGTTATTTATAAGAGGTAAATGCTATGCCAAAAATAGTTGTAAACCATCTGGGAATATATTATGAAGAACACGGTAACAAAAATGCAGAACCACTTCTTCTTATTCCTGGGCTAGGGTTAAGTCATACATTTTGGGCTCCTATTGTAAAGTCACTGGCCGCCTCTTATCGAGTGATTTTATTGGATAATCGCGGTTCAGGACAATCCGATGTGCCGAACGTTTCCTATACAGCAGAAACCATTATTAAATGCAGCGAGATTTTTCGAGTTGGGGTATATAGAAGAAGCTTGAAATACGGTTATGATAAACGTGTATGGCGATAGATTTTTATCGAATCAAGATCTGGTTAATCAAGCCATCGTCGCCATGAGAAATGATCCTTTCCCACAGACACTTGCGGCATTTTTAGGCTAGTTCGATGCGTGTAGCACGCACAATACAGAATCAACATTACATAAAATTAATAAGCCCACTTTCATTATTGGTGGGGAGCGAGATATTATTTCTATGCAAGCTGAAGTTTCGTTAATGCAGCAAAAAATTTTTGGATCCGTGGTTGATATTATTCCAGAGGCGACACATGCAGCGCATTTAGAAAACACTGCATATTTTTTACAAGAGGTTGTTAAATTTCTTGGCTAAATTAAGTAGACGAAGTAACCACTGTTAAGTCTTTATCATTTTCCCCTATTTTTTTTCTTTTCCAATTAAAGTATCCATATATATTTAGACCGACTGAAAATATGCAGAAAAATGTTTGAGAATAGAGACCTAAACTAAAATCTCTGATTGACCAGTATATTGTACAAAGCGACCACACAATAAAACAAGAGCGTTTCGCATTGGCACTTAACCATCTTCCATATTTACCGGCTAAACTTGCAATGGTATCGAGGATTTCTCCCGACCAATTAATGTCTGTCATATTAGCTCCTGCGGGAAAGGTAGGCTTATAATGCCATAAAACTTGCTAATAATCAAGATACATTCGTTCAAAAACTTGGTCTAAACTACAGTAATCATGCCATTTTTTTCAGGGAGGGAATCAACTTGAATCGATTCATCATCGCCATGGCCATGCTCATGGGGCTTTGCTTACAATCCGCAAGCGCCGATAGGCCGCTGCTCCCTTCCTATCGTATTGTTGGCTATTATGGTAATTTTGAATCCTCTAGAATGGGCGTATTAGGCGAATATCCACCCGATCAAATGCTAAAAATGCTGAGTAGAGAAGTGCATAGATGGTCTGAAGCAGATCCCAAAACGCCGGTTATTCCCGCTATTGAATATATCGCTGTGGTAGCTCAAGGTCATGCAGGGGAAGATGGTAAATACCGATCCCGTATGCCAGATTCTCAAATTGAAAAAGCGTTATCGCTTGCATCCGAAGTGAATGGGTTGGTTATTCTGGATATTCAGATTGGTCTCAGTGATGTGCAATCTGAGATCCCGCGCCTTGCCCAATATCTTGCACTACCCAATGTGATGTTAGCGTTAGATCCAGAGTTTGCGATGCCAAAAGGATCAGTACCAGGCGAGCGAATTGGCTCGATGGATGCAAGAGAAATCAATTATGCGATCAATTTTTTAACAGAAATTGTTCGCAAACATAATCTGCCGCCGAAAGTCTTAATCATCCATCGTTTTACTGAACATATGGTCACTAACCATCGCGATATTATACCAACGTCAGAAATACAAGTGGTGATGGATATGGATGGTTGGGGCTCGCAAGCGAGAAAATTAAATACTTATCGGGAATTTATTGCTCCAGAATCAGTACAGTATACTGGCGTTAAATTATTCTATCATGAAGATCTGAAGGAACCGGGTCCGGGATTATTTACTCCAGCGGAGATCCTAAGATTTAAGCCCGTCCCGCTCTTTATTCTGTATCAATAAAAAGTGGGATAAAAGTTAAGCACTAGCAGCAGATGCCAATGTCCAGACTTGGCCCTATTAATTCTCGGCTAATCTTGTAGTCAACCATAAGGATAGCCAGCATAGATTTTAGTCAGACATAAATGGTTATAAATATATACAGCATTTTTGAGTTTTTAACTACCTAGGTTTGGTCATTCCCGCGAAAGCGGAATACAGTCTAAAACAAGCTAAATTAACTTTTTTTGACTGGATCCCCGCTTTCGCGGGAAGTAAAGTGGACCCCATAGTCAAGACAACTTTTCGTTGAATTTAAGATGGTCCCCGCTTATGCAGCTGCACGGCGTTGCCCCGATTCTGTTTCTGAAATCCTGGTAAATTTATCTACTATAAGAGCCCC
>JAJZUR010000127.1 GCA_021848375.1 Pseudomonadota bacterium
TCCGAATGATAAATTAAGTTATCATAAATATTTTCCTAATCGAGAGCCACATGCTTATCGTTTATTTATCTGGCAGCCCGATTTAAACACAACGACTGAAAAATTTACAATTCCCACGGATTTTAAATCAGTAAATGCTAAGAATAATCCTTTAAAAGGATCCATTGCAGTTTCAACTCAAGATAATATTGAAGACGGCATATATACGACGACTGAGAGCGAAGGCACAAATATTATTTTGCCATCTTTGGATGGTAATGAAGAGGTGGTTGAACTTAAGATTATCGATGCACAAGGCAATGTTGTTGATAATAATCAGCTTGATTTACAAAGAAGCGCTCAATATGGATTTCATCAATTAGTTTTGCCTAAAGCAGGGCGATATACGATTCAATTTAAATTAAAGTTACCAGCTGGAAAACCACCTTTACCTGTTCCATTGTTTAATATGATTTCAAACTATAATACATTTTCACCTAATACTATTGAGGTGCCTACTTTTGAAAGCTTTAAACAGGCGGCTAAATTTTATCGTGATAATAGAACGGGCGCTTGCCGTTTGCGCGCGTTAGCCGCCTATGATGAAATTTCTGAGTCAAAGGATTTATCACAGTATTTCCCTGATTCTTTTATTACGAATAACCACGTACATTCATTTCTTAATGTTAAAGTTGATGGTGTATTTCATACTTTAGACTTAGGTGGATATCCTGCAAAACTAGAAGAAAGAAGAATATCTATGAATAAAGAGAAAAAAATACCTCCTAAACCAAAAGCTGAAAAAGAAGAAAAAAATAAACAAAATGAATTAGCTAAAAAAAGTTTAGAAGGTGATATGTCTCATGATGCTGTGGGTGAAACCAAGTCTTCAACCAAGCTTAAGGCTATATTAGAACCAAAAACGCGATTGTATCTGATACAAAATGACTCATCTTTGAAGGCGCTTTATAGTGAGCAGGTAACTAAATATGGTGCAGAAAATCTTTTTGTTACGGAAGAATCCGCCAAGCTTAATTTATCAGGCTATGGAATTAATACCGAAGGAAAGGTCATTAAAAACTTTACTGATTTAAAGCGTTGGTTAGATAAACTCTCTTTAGATAAATACCCTCATAAGAAGGCTGCTATTGTTGTTGACATTAGAACTTTCAAAGACAATGAAATTGCGCAATTAAATGATCTGTTAGATCGAAATATCGAAGGTAAAATTTTATCAGAAGCCATTGATATTGTTTTAATTGATACACCTCTGCGCGGTTACTATGGCCCTGATTTTAGACGTCGCGTTCCTTTGAGAAATAATTTTAATGTTGAAGCGGAGCCGCTATTGCTGGAGCATAGTCAAAAGCCAGAGCAGAATGTTAATGTTAAGGAAATTGATTTATTTCAGTCTCCGTTTTTTGAACAAATGTTACTGGGTGGGTGGCAGTTAGCCTATGAAAACCCAAATGATCTCTATAGTGCTTTAAAGTTAGTGTGGAAAAAAGGCAAACTATTCGAAGCGATAGAAGAATCTAAAGACAAGCAAACAGAAATTGTATTTAAAAATCCGCCTTTAAACAATCCTGATTTTAAAAATTTTCTTATAAAATTACAAACCTTGCGTTTATTGAATTGGGCAGATCAGCATTTAGCAATTCCCAATAATTTTTCTTTTTACCAAACGAATGGTTATGATTGGTCTTTATTAACACAAAATGTCCCTATAGAATCATTACAAACATGTGATATTAATGCTGATCAATGTTCTTTGCTTTATCTTAGTAATACTAATATTTTATCTTTTATTCAAGATCCAGCTTATTTTTTCTCAATAAAATCAGATAAGCTGGAGTGCCAGGACTCATATTTAACACAATATCAAAAAAATAAACAGCCTATGAGAGTTGTCTGTGCGCCAGGGTTATCCGAAAGTGTTTTAGCACAATTTCTCTCGGCAGCCAAAAAACAGGGTGTTCAACTTAACTTTGTAACGCCAAATGTTCAAGCAATTCCTACAAGCTCCGTGTTACAGCAATTACCTAAATTTCAAAAAAGCCAATCTGCCATTAATTCTACCCTTGCAAGTCCTAACAATGTACAGTGGGAGCTGCATAAAGATATTTATTTCAGGACAAGCGAGCTATTACAAGCAGAGTCTAAGATAACGACTTTCGATTTCTCTAGTTTGATGGCTGCGGATTTAGGGCATTATCCCGCGTTTTCACAAAAAGATATTGATATGTTCTTAAAGACCAATGTGCTCTCATTTAAAGCGCCGTATTCAGACATTATTGAAAAATTAAAGGGCGGTGAAACCATTGTTTTAACCGGTAAAATCCCACCTACTTTATATGAGGCTTTAACGAAATTATCATTAGGTTATGTTGATGGAGAAAAATTTAAAGGAAAACTAATCGTTGTTGCCCCACCAGAAGACCAAGAATTGGTTCAAGTTTTTTCAGGTCAAAAGTTGATTGCAAAAGACGCAACTATTGAAGAAAAAAAAACCCACTTAAAGAAAAGTTATGGACAAGATGTTACAATAGACATCAATGGCAATAAAGGCTTAGCTGAATTGGAAAAAGATCTATTAAAAGCACATATGGTTCCTTTACAATCCTTAACTAAAACCCTCTCAGATAGTGATGAAATTCGGGCGCAAGAAATTGATGAGCGACGTTTAAGTAGTGTAAAAAAAGCCTTAGAGATTTCGCCTTGGGTAATGATAGAAGGTAAAACTGGTATTGGAAAAAGTTATTTTTTACAAGAGATTCTACCTAAGAAGGCTGTTGTTTGTAATTCTTTAGAAGATTGGTTTAAGAGTGAAAACCCTAAAGAAGACATTATCCTCGTGGTGGATGAGGCTAATTTTAATTCACAATTAAATAATATGGGGGAAAATTTTTTAGAACGATTTAAGGGGCTTAAAAATAACCCTCCTGGTTTTTTATGGCAAGGCAAATATCATCCTTTAAGCCCACATCATAAAGTTGTTTTTGCGTTTAATCCTAAAAGCTATGGACAGGGGCGAAAAACCAGCGGCTTATTGGAAGAGCATAATGTACCTGTTTCTTTCGAAGCATTACCTGATTTTTATATGCGCGCCAGAGTAATTGGCAATATGCTAGAGAGAGTATTAAAAGACAAATCGCTTGATCAGCATTTATTGATAGCCCCTATTATTGAAAAATATCGTTGGTTGGTAAATCATGCTGCTGAAGAAGTCTTAATTACACCGCGTGAAATTAAGACCATGGTTAACTTGATTGCCACAAAAATCAATCGAGATGAAGTAAAAGATACAGAAGTTTTAACAAAAATTTCCGAAGAAATTTCTTATGAGATAGCCAGGCAAACGGTGTTAGGAAACCCAATCTTGTTAGAAGAATTTGATAAAGTGTTTCCAAAGCCAAAAAAAGTACTTAGCAAGAAGCCAGCTAAAGATACGGAGTTTGAGTCCTATCAATTGGAAACTTATACCTTTATTCAAGAAATGTTGGATGTTAAAGATACATTATTAACATCAGAATATCCCGACTTAGGACTGGGTTGTATTATTTTAGAAGGACCATCAAAAATAGGTAAAACTTATTTTATTAATCAAATTTCCAATCAGTATGAGAATAATC
>JAJZUR010000128.1 GCA_021848375.1 Pseudomonadota bacterium
TACCCAGCATAAATACTGTTTTTGTATATAGAATAAAGTGAACCAAAAATCCATATTTTTATATGTAAAAAAATATTGACATTTATCGATTTTTAGATATACTACAGCAATGAAAAAGGTGTATTTTGACTGGGACTCTGCTAAGGACCTCCCGAATCAGGAAAAACATGGGATTTCATTTCTGAAGCTCAAATCGCCTTTTCAGACCCAAACCGTATTATTGTAGAAGATATAAGCCATAGTCACACAGAACGGAGATATTATTGTATTGGGAAAATTGATAATGAAATTGTAACTGTACGATTCACATATCGAAATGACATGATTCGCATTATTGGCGCCGGTTATTGGCGAAAAGGGAGAGCACTTTATGAAAAAGCGAAAAGTTAAGTATACCGACGAACCATTAGGAGAAATCCGAATTATAGATGATTTTCTTCCACCTCCTAAAGATTTAGTATTTAAAGATGAATCGATTAAGGTGACTTTATCATTGAGTAAATCTAGCGTTGCTTTTTTTAAGCAACAGGCGAAGAAAAATCATTCGCAATATCAAAAAATGATCCGCTCATTACTCGATCGTTATACAAAACACTACAGAGAAGACAAATCTGCTTAGTTTTCTGTATTAATTTTTAATCTAGCTACATCCAGGGTTTTCTGGCATATTGTTCTATGATTTCCATCAGTTAGTCCGAGGTGGCTTATGTCTCATTATCCTGCTTTTCGAATGCGGCGGATGCGTCAAGACGAATTCTCGCGCCGCTTAATGCGTGAAAATGTGCTGCACGTTAACGATTTGATCTATCCGATGTTTATCATAGAAGGACAAAATAAACGGGAAACGATTCAGTCCATGCCAGGAATTGAGCGCCTTAGTATTGATCTTTTATTAGAAGAAGCTGCTCACTGTGTTGATTTAAAAATTCCTGCCATTGCCTTATTTCCTTCGCTGCCTCCTGAAAAAAAATCACTTAATGCAAGCGAAGCGTATAATCCGGAAGGATTAATTCCACGCGCTATACGCGCACTAAAAGAAAATTTTAAACAATTAGGCGTTATCGCCGATGCAGCACTTGATCCATACACCACTCACGGACAAGATGGCATCATCGATGCAAATGAAGTGATTTTAAACGATGAAACTGTCGATATCTTGGTAAAACAAGCGCTGGTGTGCGCTGAAGCGGGCGTGGATATTATCGCACCTTCTGATATGATGGATGGGCGCATTTTGGCTATTCGAAAAGCCTATGATGCCTCAAAATTTAAAGATACGCGCATCCTTGCGTATTCAGCAAAGTACGCTTCCCGTTATTATGGTCCCTTTAGAGAGGCCGTCAGTTCTGCTCGTTATCTTGGAAAACGCAACAAAGAAACCTATCAAATGGATCCAGCAAATAGTGATGAAGCTTTGCGAGAAATTGCGCTAGATTTACATGAAGGCGCGGATATGATCATGGTAAAACCTGGCATGCCGTATTTAGATATCGTGCGTCGAGCCAAAGAGAAATTTCAAGTCCCAACTTTTGTTTATCAAGTGAGCGGGGAATATGCGATGCATATGGCGGCGATCCAAAATGGGTGGCTACCCGAACGTGAAACGATTTTGGAATCCTTAGTCTGCATTAAGCGCGCTGGCGCGGATGCTATCTTAAGCTATTTTGCCAAACCAGTTGCAAAATGGCTAAAATCTGATAACTTAAGCAGTTAGTTTAACTCTAACGGTTTTTCAGTTACACTGAATTCATTAATGGATATATAAAGAGAGGCGAATGTCATCCATGAGTAACCTAGAACACGTAACCGACAGCTCCTTTGATGCTGATGTCTTAAAATCCAATATCCCCGTTCTGGTCGATTTTTGGGCAGAATGGTGTAGCCCGTGCCGCCAGGTCGGACCTCTTTTAGAAGAGTTGGCCAAAGAATATGCAGGGAGGGTTAAAATTCTTAAATTGAATGTCGATGAAAATCCAAGTACCCCGGCCAAGTACGGTGTACGAGCGATCCCTACCCTAACGCTGTATAAAAATGGCACGGCGGCAGCCACTAAAATTGGGACTCTCAGTAAATCCCAATTATCTGCATTTTTAGACAGTCATTTATAAAATAAGGTTTGTATATCAAAAAATAAAGGAGTATATTGTTTATTTAGTCGAAACGGTGCTACACTTACTCACTGTTAAACAATAACCACGCTTCAACCTAAATAAAAAAGGATTAAGCGTACCCCCTGTTTTCCACTCAACTTTAAAGAAATAATCTTGTTATGAACTTAACTGAACTGCAACAAAAATCTCCTGCTGATCTGATGGACATCGCCCATAGTTTCGGCATCAACGAAGTCGTCGCCCGCGCTAAAAAGCAAGAGGTGATTTTTGCCATCCTGCAAGCGCACGCTAAACGCGGAGAAGAAATCTACGGCAACGGCGTTCTGGAAATTCTGGTCGATGGCTTTGGATTTCTTCGAAGCAAAGATAGTTCGTATCTTGCGGGGCCCGCCGATATTTATGTATCTCCGAGTCAAATACGACGCTTTAGCTTAAGAACGGGGGATGAAATTCATGGCAAAATACGGCCGCCCAAAGATGCCGAACGCTATTTTGCACTGCTGAAGGTAGACGAAATCAACTTTGAACCACCGGAAGTGACCCGCAATAAAATTGCTTTTGAAAATCTGACGCCGTTACATGCGAATGAACGATTGGTAATGGAAATTGGCAATGGCAGCACGGAAGACATTACTACACGCGTTATTGATCTGGTTTCACCGATTGGTAAAGGTCAACGGGGTCTAATAGTCTCTCCACCCAAAGCGGGTAAAACGGTTATGTTGCAAAACATTGCACATTCCATCGCCGTCAATCACCCTGAGTGCCATTTAATTGTTTTGTTAATCGATGAACGTCCAGAGGAAGTTACTGAAATGGCGCGCTCAGTACGAGGTGAAGTAATCGCCAGTACTTTTGATGAACCGGCAGCACGCCACGTACAAGTCGCTGAAATGGTGATTGAACGCGCTAAACGACTGGTTGAACACAAACGAGATGTGGTCATCTTACTCGATTCTATTACCCGATTAGCGCGCGCACATAATACCGTCATCCCACCTTCTGGTAAAGTATTAACCGGTGGTGTCGATGCCAATGCGCTGCATCGGCCAAAACGATTCTTTGGCGCTGCCCGTAAAGTAGAGGAAGGTGGCAGCTTAACCATTTTAGCAACCGCATTAATTGATACCGGTTCTAAGATGGATGAAGTTATCTACGAAGAATTCAAAAGTACCGGTAATATGGAATTACATTTGGATCGGCGTATCGCTGAAAAACGCGTTTATCCTGCTATCAATATTGCTCGTTCGGGTACCAGACGAGAAGAATTGCTGGCAAAAGCAGAGGATCTCCAAAAGATGTGGATTTTACGCAAATTACTCCACCCCATGGATGATCTTGCTGCAATGGAATTCTTATTAGAGCGGTTGCGCGATACCAAAACGAATGAAATCTTTTTTGAATCGATGAAACGTGCCGCTGGAGAAAGGGAACGTTAGAGGCAAATGTGTCAGAAGAAACCACACATTTTGGTTATCAATCTATACCAACTGCCCATA
>JAJZUR010000129.1 GCA_021848375.1 Pseudomonadota bacterium
GAGGTCATTCGAAAACGTTTAGATGTGTATCATCAAGCGACGGCGCCACTGATTCAATGGTATAAAGAAAAATCATTACAGGGTTATACGAATCGATTTATTGAGGTCATAGGGATGGGTAAGGAATCCACTATTCAGGCTGAAATTATCAGAGAATTGGGTTTGACATAGACCATCAGAGGAAGAGGATAAACACATGGCGGTGATGACTTTAACAGATGAGAATTTTGATAGCATAGTAGCTGCCAACGACACAGTGCTGGTTGATTTTTGGGCAGAGTGGTGTGCGCCTTGTCGTATCTTTAGTGAATATTTTACGAAGCAATCCGAAAAATATCCCGATATTATATTTGGCAAAGTCAATATTGAAGTGGAACATAAATTAAAGGATGATTTTCAGGTTCGTTCCATTCCAATGTTGATGGTGTTTAGAGGGGGTGTAATCGTTTATGCGGGGGCAGGCGCATTGACGGAATCAGGATTAGAAGAAGTCATCCAAAAAGCTAAGGCATTGGATTTACAAGAAATTCAGCAAAACTTGGGTGACCAAGGTGCGACGTAATAACGTAATGACCTATACTTTAAATCCTGGAAATAATCAATCTCTTTACATTCAATAAATAAGCGTAATTTCACTCTTTTTTGATTTTTTTTAATTCTGAAGAACGCAATAAGGTAAAAATTAAGAAGCCATACAGAAAAAATTTGGATTGGTACGATGTTCCCTTCAGTGTGATGAAGGTGATAATTTTGACATGGATGAAGATGGATGATGCGACCCTAAAAAGAGAGAATAGATGAGGGGCATCGAGGCGAGATATATTAAAAATACTGATATTTCCAGTAAATTTATTGTTGCCTCTAAAGTGTGGTTTCTTATCGCACGCTAGTACTTTGGGACTTGGTTTGGGTTTAAATGGACATGATATACCCAATGGCTCGGGTTGGTGATATCACTATTTGAGTCCATTTATAAAAAAAAATTTGACAAGTTAGTATGTACTAATACAATATCTGTGCTATGTTTGTATTGTCCGATTGTTTGAGTTTAAGCCATAGGAGATAGAGAATGGCAAAAGTTAAAAAAGGTGCAAAGAAGGCGAAAGCCAAAACGGCAGTGTCAGCAGTGGCAAAGCCAAAGAGACGTAAAACTGCTCGCAAGGCAGCTACGAAGAAACGGGTTGTAAGAAAGGCAGCGGCTAAGAAAGTTGGCGGCAAAAAGCGAAGTGCGGTTAAAAAACGTACTGGCGCAAAGAAAACCGCTAAGAAGTCTGCTGCAAAGAAGACGACCAAAAGACGTAAAACTGCTCGCAAAGCTAAAAAAGCGACTGGTACGAAAAGACGTGCTAGCCGCAAAAAAGCAGCTTCTGCTAGCCCACGTCGACGTCGTAGACGTAAAGCAGTCGCTAAAGTAGCAATGGCTGCCTAAGTGTTCGCTTAAACCATTAAGCGCCGCAGAGCAGGTTGTTCGCTCATTCGGCGCTTCATGGTGGTTTCAAGCTCTAAGATACCCTCAGTAGAATAAAATTTGTCTAATACAATCAATTTATTAGCGCTAGATAGTTCAACGGATGCTTGTTCTGTAGCAGTGTTTGCCAATGGCAAGGTTGAAGAACGTTTTGAACAATTATCCCGATCGCATTCCCGTTTGTTATTGCCGATGATAGACAGCCTCCTGAAGGAGCTGGGTATTTCCATTGCCGATATTACCGCTTTTGCATTTGGTCGGGGTCCTGGTAGCTTTACTGGGATTCGGATCGCCTGTAGCGTAATACAGGCATTGGGGTATGGTCTTTCAAAGCCGATTATTCCGGTGTCCACGTTGAGAGCAATGGCAGAAGGAGCATACCAGGCATTGAGACACACACGCGTTTGCGCAAAATTGGATGCGCGGCTGCAAGAAACGTACTGGGGATTATACACGCTGGGTATAGATGGTATAATGGAAGCATCTGGAGAAGAGCACTTATCATCAACAGAAGAAATCGTGTTCCCGACTGGAGATTGGGTTACCACCACCGAGTTACCGCACGCCAAAGATATTGCGCGCATCGCTGTGATTGAATATCAACGTGGGGTTGGGCTGCCTGCTGAAGCCGTATTTCCGATTTACTTAAGAGAGGAAGTTGTCAAAAAAACCTCGTCTTAAATTCCGCTTTTACCCAATTGTATTTCTATGGGTAATCCGGCAGCTACCCAGTCACGATAACCTCCTCGTAGCGAAGAGACATTTTGGTATCCCATTTCTTGTAGACTTTCGGCTGCCAAGGCGGAACGGGTGCCGCCGCCACAATACAAAACAATGTCAGCCTTGAGATCGGAGGTTAAATTTTCAATATTCAATTCTAATTTACCGCGTGTCAAATGAACTGCGGATGGCAAAAATCCTTGATCCCATTCGGGATCTTCTCTCACATCGATTAAATAAAAAGGGGCTTGATGTTTCATTTTTTTGGCGAGATCTGCAATCGTGATTTCTTGCACATGCATTAATACTTTTTTCATCCTTTTTGCTAATAATGTCTCTTTTTCCATAGATTTCCTCTCTTGTTTAGGTTCGTTGTTTATATCATTTGATTTAATCTCAGAAGTGAAATATATACCCATCTTGCCAGAGAATCCAATCCGACCGTTAAGGTTCTTGGAGTATCGCCGGGACCAACGACTTCGATGAAATAATTATTCCCAATTTTATATTGATTATCAAAGTTGCCTAAGGTTTCAACCGGCTCATGAAATTCATCTGACATGGCTCTCGAGGCGACCGCGCCAATATATGCAACAAAGGGTTGATTTGATATAATCAAGATGGTTTTATCCTGTCTTGTCATTTCACCTTGTGCGCCATAGAGATTCATCCATCCTATAAAGTTATCAAAGGCTTTGGAACGATGTGCATTGGGTTTAGCTGATGAAGTCACGTAAATCATTTCAAGGGTTCCGTTATTTAGTGCTTCTTGCATGGAAAACGGCATTTTTTTATGGGTAACGATATGTTTAACCATATTTTCTTCATTGGCTTCTTGATGATTTTTTTCAAAATATTCAGTCATTGGCTCTATTTCTTTGCCAGCTAATTTACGTTCACCAGATAAAATGTAAAGCCGTTTAAATCGAACTCCTTTTTCCCAGAGGGAAAGTAAATAATCAAAGCGTTTTTCAACGCGGCTTTGTAGTGCGCCCATTAAAAAAACGCAGTCATAAGTTGTAAATTGGCCATTTTGTTTTGTCGGCGGAACTTCTCGATATAATCCTAATTGTTCTAAAGCTTTTCGAATGTTATCTCTTTGTTTTACCGGTAGCGCATCATCGGATAGTTGATATCGTTCAGTGCCGGGCGCACGCAGCCAATTGGTTTGCAATACGTCATTTAATGCGATCAAAAATTGAACGGGATCTTTTTCATCTTTGGGCAGCTTATCCAAAAGAGCAGTTGCTTTTAGCAATTGGATCCATGTTTTTTCTTTGCCCGGGAAAAAAGTCGCCAATAAATGTTCAGTTGCTTGCAGATTTTCAGCATTCTCGGTCAGCAAAGGGGGTAGGGCCATTTCATGAACAGT
>JAJZUR010000011.1 GCA_021848375.1 Pseudomonadota bacterium
GATCATTGCGGCCCGTTTTTGCATCTTGACGGATGTAAGGAACCATCGGTGAAGCGTCAGTATCTTCTGCCGTATGACCGCTTGCACTCTCTTTCGTTGCTATCACAGATGGCGCATCCGCATGCATAAACTGCAAGTTTTGCGGTTCTTGTTCACGACGTTGCTGATCAATTGCATCAATATCCGTTTCGGTTTTAAACTGCACGCGAGTTAAGATACTGATGGTTTCTCGTTTAATGCCTTCTAGCATATCCGAAAAGAGCGTAAATGCTTCTCGCTTGTATTCTTGCTTAGGATCTTTTTGCGCATAGCCACGTAAATGAATACTTTGACGCATGTAATCCATTGCCGCTAAATGCTCGCGCCATTGCGAATCCAAAACGCTTAACATCACGCTTTTTTCTAAATGCCGCATTGCTTCGCTGCCAACCATTTTCTCTTTAGCTTCAGAGACTACAATAATCTCATCTAAGATCCGTTGTTTGAGCGCTTCTTCGTGTAAATCTTTTTCACGTTCTAACCAGCCTTTAATGTCCAGCTTTAACCCGTAATCTCGTTCTAACGTACTTTCTAATCCTTCAATATCCCATTGCTCTTCAAAACTGCCAGGGAGAATATAGTGCGACACCTCTGCATTAACAACATCTTCACGAATCGCGGTAATGATATCTTTAATATCGGGTATCTCTAATAAATCATTCCGTTGAGAATAAATGACTTTACGTTGATCGTTAGCCACATCATCAAATTCTAGTAATTGTTTACGAACATCAAAGTTATGCCCTTCTACTTTGCGTTGAGCATTTTCAACCGCACGCGTAACCCATGGATGCATTAATACTTCACCATCTTTAAGACCGAGTTTGCTTAATAAAGCAGAAATATTATCGGAGATAAAGATGCGCATTAAATTGTCTTTCAATGATAAATAAAATTGCGTTGAGCCGGGATCGCCTTGGCGTCCAGAACGACCGCGCAATTGATTATCAATTCGTCTTGATTCATGACGTTCAGTACCAATGATATGTAAGCCGCCCGCAGCGATTGCTTCAGCATGACGCTGCTGCCAAAGGGCTTTTTCTGAAGCAGAGACATCCCCTGCCAGCTTACCCCCTAAGACAATGTCTGTTCCGCGTCCTGCCATATTCGTCGCGATCGTGACCGCCCCTGGCCGGCCCGCATCTGCCACAATATTGGCTTCCCGTTCATGCTGTTTAGCATTTAAAACTTCATGCGCAATGCCCTTTTGTTTTAGCAATCCTGATAAATATTCCGACGTTTCAATGGAAATGGTTCCAACCAAAACAGGTTGTTTGCGTTTAACACATGCCTCAACATCTTGAATGATGGCATCAAATTTTTCTTTTTGGGTTAAGAAGATCATGTCGCCTAAATCTTTACGTTGATTAGGACGATTGGTTGGAATAACCACCACTTCTAAACCATAGATCTGTTGGAACTCATAGGCTTCCGTATCTGCCGTACCGGTCATGCCTGCCAATTTGTCATACAATCTAAAATAATTTTGAAACGTAATGGAAGCAAGCGTTTGATTTTCGCTTTCGATTTTAACGCCTTCTTTCGCCTCCACAGCTTGATGGATCCCCTCAGACCAACGTCTGCCTGGCATGATACGACCCGTATGTTCATCGACAATAATAACTTCACCATCACGTACGATGTAATCAACATCGCGCTTAAATAAAGCATGCGCTTTTAGACCTGCATAAAGATGATGCATTAAAGAAATATTATGCGCATCGTATAAACTTTCACCGGATTTTAATAACCCTGATTTCAGTAATAATTTTTCGACATTTTCGTGGCCTTGCTCGCTTAAAAAGGCTTGACGGGTTTTTTCATCCACAGTGTAATCACCAGGGCCGTCTTTTTCTTTTTGCTGCACTAAGTGAGGAATGATTTTATTAATTTCAATATAGAGTTCTGAGCTTTCCTGATCAGCGCCAGAAATAATCAAAGGCGTGCGCGCCTCATCGATTAAAATAGAATCGACTTCATCCACTACCGCAAAATGTAATGGACGTTGCACGCGTTCATCTGCCGTAAATACCATATTGTCGCGCAGATAATCAAAACCAAATTCATTATTGGTTCCATAAGTGATGTCTGCCGCATAAGCCGCTTGTCTTTCTTGGCGATTCAGCCCATGCACAATCACGCCAACGGATAAGCCTAAAAATTCATAAATGGGCTTATTCCATTCCGCGTCGCGTTTTGCTAAATAATCATTCACGGTCACCAAGTGCGTGCCTTTGCCTGTTAATGCATTTAAATACAATGGTAAGCTCGCGACCAAAGTTTTTCCTTCTCCAGTGCGCATCTCGGCTATTTTTCCTTGATGTATCACCATCCCACCAATCAACTGGACATCAAACGGACGCATATTGAGGGTTCTTTTAGACGCTTCGCGAACGACAGCAAACGCTTCTGGCAAAAGCGCTTCCAACGTGCTGCCCGCTTGTAATCTGTCTTTAAATTCAAGTGTTTTGGCACTTAAAGCCGCATCCGATAATGCCGCTATTGCGGGTTCAAGCGAATTAATATGCTCGATGGTTTTATGGAAACGCTTTAATAACCGCTCATTGCGGCTGCCAAAGGTTTTTTTCACGAGTTTCGTAATAAACATGGTCATTATCGCCTATTTCATCTAAAATCGTCCCTATGACAGGACATAAAAAGCTCTCTTTAATCGAAATTCTTGCCGATTCACCGGCATTAAGAGAGATTGTAAATAAAGTGGATCAATTAGCCAAATTAAATCGGCTACTTGAGCAAAAATGTGATCCTGAACTGGCCAAAAATTGTCGAGTAGCTAACTTGCGAGCTGGCGTTCTTATTCTAACCACCCCCTCCCCAGCAACTGGCCATCTGCTCCGATTTACCAAATCAGAACTGCTAACAGCCCTGCGCTCGGATCCGGAATGGTGTCACCTCACTTCTATCAAAATCCATGTCCGCCCTCCGGTAGCTCCCAGCCCGTTGGGTGAACCTTCCCGATCCCAATCGGCTTCCATTATACCTAAGTTTTGCTTATCAAAGAACAGTGCTGAAGCAGTTAAGGCGACCGCGGCTGGCATTTCGTATTCGCCGTTGCAGGAGGCATTGCTGCGGTTGTGTGACAGGTAACGTCATCTTCTACCCGCCCTATGGGGACCCTTTCCCACCTAAGAATTCATGTGCTTATTTCCCTCTCCCGCTTGCGGGAGAGGGTGGTGCGAAGCACCGGGTGAGGGCTACATTGCGGTCGCAGGATATAAATACGTAATCGGCGACGTTGCTGGATCTTCAAATGTCACAACCTCATAGGCCGATGTTGTCGCTAATAATTTTTGCAATAACAAATTATTCAACGTATGGCCAGATTTATGACCGCGAAATGCGCCAATTAAGCCTGTACCAAGCAGATACATATCGCCAACGGCATCGAGGATCTTATGCTTAACCAATTCATCTTCGTAGCGTAAACCGTCTTCGTTGATAACGCGATAATCATCTAACACAATGACGTTATTTAAATTACCGCCTAAAGCTAAATTATTGGCGCGTAACCATTCATATTCAGATAAAAATCCAAACGTTCTCGCACGGCTCACTTCTTTAACATAAGAAGTCGTCGAAAAATCTAACGTCGCTTCTTGAATGCTATTTTTTAAAACAGGGTGATCGTAATCGAGAGTATAGGAAACTTTAAAGCCATTAAAAGGTTCTAAGCTCACCCATTTATCGCCATCGGAAACCGTAACTTTACGTTTAATGCGCAGAAAACGCTTTGGTGCCGCTTGTTCCATAATACCTGCAGATTGCAGCAAAAACACAAATGGTCCCGCACTGCCATCCATGATCGGCAATTCAGATGAACTGATTTCAACAATCACATTATCGATCCCTAACCCCGCCATCGCAGACAATAAATGTTCTACAGTAGCAACTCGAACGCCTTCTTTAATGAGGGTCGTAGAAAGGGTCGTATCCCCAACGTTTTCAGAGCGTGCAGCAATTTCAACCACCGGATCTAAATCTACCCGCCGAAAAACGATACCAGCATCCGCTGCAGCAGGTTTTAAGGTTAAAAATACCTTCTCACCCGTATGTAAACCGACTCCCATCGCACGAATACTGTTTTTTAAAGTTCTTTGACTAGTCACACTCAGCTCCCTCAATTGGTGCCCGACGCCGTAAAAATGCTGGGATGTCTAAGAAAGGATAATCTGACCCGCTTTCCGCCGCGGGTTCAACCACGCGTTTAACCATCCCTGTGGACCGTCGTACCCCTAATGTCGCACGTTCGCTGCGCGTCAGCTCAGGAGATTGCGCTGTAGATCTTGAACCACCGCCGCTCGTTTGGCCCATGTTACCTTTCCCTAATCCCGTCGCGACCAAAGTCACTCGCAATTCATCCGTCATAGAAGGATCAATAACGGTACCCACAATAACCGTCGCATCTTCAGAAGTGAAGTTTTTAATCGCGTCACCCACCTCTTCAAATTCAAAAATGGACATATCAGAACCCGCTGTAATATTCACTAAAACGCCGCGAGCACCCGCGAGACTGATATCATCCAATAGCGGACTAGAAATAGCTGCTTCTGCCGCTAAACGCGCTCTATTTTCGCCTGCCGCGATACCAGTACCCATCATAGCAACACCCATTTCCGACATCACTGTACGTACATCGGCAAAATCCACATTGATTAAACCTGGACGTGTAATGAGTTCTGAAATCCCCTGCACTGCTCCCAATAAAACATTGTTGGCAGCTTTAAAAGCATCCAACAACGTGACACCTTTGCCTAACGTGCTCAACAGTTTTTGATTAGGTATCGTAATCAAAGAATCAACCACTTGGCTTAGTTGATGTCTTCCTTTTTCGGCATGTTCCATGCGTTTTTTACCTTCAAAGGGGAATGGCATCGTCACAACAGCAACCGTTAATGCTCCCAGTTCCTTAGCAACTTCGGCAACAATCGGCGCTGCTCCAGTACCAGTGCCGCCGCCCATCCCTGCCGTAATAAACACCAAATCGGCGCCTTCTAGTACGTCGTAAATCTTATCGCGATCTTCTAATGCGCTTTGACGACCAATTTCAGGATTTGCACCTGCGCCCAAACCTTTTGTAATACCCGTTCCGAGTTGTAAAATGATCCCTGCTAAATCATCTTCTAAAGCTTGCCTATCAGTATTGGCACGAATAAATTCAACGCCTTTAATATTTGCAGTTAACATATGCTTGATAGCGTTACCACCGCCACCGCCCACACCGATAACTTTAATGACCGCGTTTTCCGGAAAACTGTCTGTTAATTCAAAATTCATGTGTGGCGCTCCTTAAAACGTAAAAATCTTAAACCTTAAAAATTTCCTTGAAACCAATTTTTCACTCGGCCCAAAACGGCCTTAATGCCTTGCCCCGCTTTGTATTCAGCATGACGCTGTTCACGAGTATGATAGGCATACTCCAACAAACCAACTGCCGTTGCATAGATTGGATTTTTAACTACTTCCACTTGACCTGAAATATTGCGCGGAACCCCTAAACGCACCGGCATGTCAAATACAGCTTCTGCCAACTCTAAAACCCCTTCCATACGAGCACTACCACCCGTGAGTACAATACCAGAGCCTAATAAATGTTCTAATTTCTGCTCACGCAATTCCTCTTGTACTAAAAAAAACAATTCTTCAAATCTCGGCTCAACAATCTCAGCCAACGCTAGCCGAGATATTTCTTTGTGCGCTCTGTCTCCCACGGTTGGAATATCAAAAGTAGTCTCATTATCAACCAATTCTGTTAACGCCGAGGCGAATTGGAGTTTGATTTTTTCAGCACTTTGCGTGGGTGTACATAACGCAACCGCAATATCATTAGTGACTTGATCGCCAGCCACTGGAATAACCGCTGTGTGTCTAATCGTTCCATTCACATACACTGCAATATCAGTGGTTCCTCCACCGATATCAATCAAACAAACCCCTAGTGATTTTTCATCTTCCGTTAACACAGCATAACTGGATGCTAATGGCGATAAGACCATATCTTCAACATCCAAACCACAACGTCTAATACACGTCACAATATTTTGCGCTGCACTCACGGAACCCGTCACCATATGGATCTTCGCTTCTAAGCGAACACCCGACATCCCAATCGGCTCACGAATACCTTCTTGATTGTCAATCATAAATTCTTGCGGTAACACATGGAGAATTTTCTGATCGGCCGGGATTGCAACCGCTTTAGCCGCATCAATCACCCGCTCGACATCTTCTGCAGTGACTTCACGATCTCGAATCGCCACAATGCCATCGGAATTAAAACTGCGAATATGACTACCAGAGATCCCCGTATAAACAGAATGGATTTGACAGCCTGCCATTACTTCAGCTTCTTCTATCGCTTGTTGCACGCATTGTACCGTAGCGTCGATATTCACCACGATACCTTTTTTCATGCCTCGGGATACCTGAGTACCCACCCCAATAATATCAAGTTTACCTTCTGAATTAATATCGCCAACAATGGCTATCACTTTCGAGGTACCAATATCGAGCCCTACAAATAAATCTTTATCTAGCTTCTTGGACATGGTGCGTTAGCTCCTCTCTCTTTTTTTCATTTTGCACGCCCTTTTTCCAGCCAATGGCAAATCCATTGGTATATCTAAGATCCACATAAGCAATATGCTCCTTCTCTGTTTGAAGGCGACTTTGGTACGCCAAAACAAACCGAGCCAACCGCTCAACCAGTGCCGTCTTACCTAGTATAACGGCTACATCGTTATCTAGCATAATTTGCCACGAACCATTTGGCGACAACCCCACCGATTGCACCGTTAAACCAATAGGTCCTAACACCTCTAAAAATGTTAGGTAATTTTCTAACATCTCTTTTGCGTATCCATTTGGCCCATCAAAACGAGGCAATTTGTCAGAAATCGTATCGGGCGCAGGGTAAAAAATTACTCCCTCTGTGCTCAATACGCCCTTATCCCCCCATCTCGCCTGCGCCGTACGCTCTTGTACCAAAACTTGCAGCCGATCAGGCCACACCCGCCGCACGCCGACCGATTGTACCCAGGGTATCTGTTGCAAATTGGCTTGCACGGACCGTACGTTTAACCAAAAAAATCCTTTCGCGAGAAATGGCGAAACCGCCGCTTCTATTTCATCTTCTCGCACATACTTCAACACTGATCGAACTTCAACCTTTCTGAGTGGAAATCTGTCAGGTTCGCGCGACCATATCACAAGTGCACTTAATCCTGCCACTATTAATGCAAGCGGCAAGATAATCGAACCCACTCGCACCCACTTTGACATTTGTTATGTGCCTTTCCTATTTTTTACAAACTAACCAAATAGCACATTGTACTTTATTCTTGACCGCATCACATCTGCCTTTTTTAGGATGACGGTTTTGCCTTAGAACCCTAACATTCGAACTTCAGGTTGTAGCAGGATTTGATGATCTTTTAAAACCACAGTCTGTATATGTTCAATCAACTGAACAATATCTTTTGCAGTCGCATTGCCTAAATTTAAAATAAAATTCGCATGTTTCGGGGAAACTTGTGCGCTGCCAACGGTAAATCCTTTTAATCCCGAAGATTCGATTAATTGTCCTGCATGATGTTCTGCTGGATTTTTAAAAACAGATCCACAACTAAAAACACCGGTTGGTTGTTTGGCATTGCGTTCGCGCAATAAAGCTTTAATCCGCAATGTCGCCTCCAGTGGATCCCCTTGTGCAAATTGAAAAAAACCTGCCACAAACCATTCATCTTGGCGGCCTTGCACACTGCGATAAGCAATTTCATATTCTACAGGTTTTCGAAAACGTCTCTCCCCCTGACGGTTGATCACTTCCACTTGCACAACGTGCCGCCAAGTCTCTCCACCCCATGCACCCGCATTCATGGCGAGCGCTCCCCCAACCGTACCTGGGATCCCCGCAAAAAATTCTGCCCCAATAAACCCCTCTTTTGCGCAATATTTCGCTAACTTTGCGCAGGTTGCACCCGCTTCCGCTCGAATCACTTTGGTGCCTGGCATCAATTCCAATTGCTGGGTCCCCCCTAACAAATGGATCACCACCCCACGGATCCCTTCATCGGGAATAAGCACATTACTGCCTAATCCCAACCATGTAATAGATTCTTCGGGCGGCAGTGTCGCTAAAAATTGGGATAAATCATCAATATCCGTTGGACAATAATATTTATCTGCTCTGCCGCCAATATGCCAAGAACTATGCGGTGCAAGAGGTTCGTTTAACTTTAAAATCCCCTTCACCCTAATTTTCTCCCGTCTGAAAGAGCGGGTCACTGATCAAATCTTGCTCGATTTCTTGCGGCAATCCTTTAATCATTAAGTCATTGGCCAACGCACTGATATCACCCGCCCCTTGCATTAACAACATATCGTTTTCTTGCAATACACTCGCTAACACTTGCGGTAGATCTTTTTTATTGGCAACAAAAATAGGATCAATCTTCCCGCGCGTTCGAATACTAAAAGCTAAATTACGACCATCTGCTCCCGCAATGGGTTGCTCACCGGCGGAATATACTTCGAGTAAAATTAACACATCAACGGTCGATAAAACCTCAATAAAATCCTCAAATAATGCTTTGGTTCGGGTATAGCGATGCGGTTGATAAACCATTACCAATTGTTTTTCCGGCCACCCTTCGCGAATCGCATCAATTACCGCTTGGATCTCACGCGGATGGTGACCATAATCATCGATCATCATGATTTTAGAATTTTTTTGAATTAATTCACCCAATACTTGAAAACGCCGGCCGACCCCTTGGAAATTCAACAATCCACGTTGAATAACATCATCATCTAATCCTTCTTCCGTCGCAACCGTAATCGCCGCCAGTGCATTCAAGACATTATGCCGCCCAGGTAAATTTAAGGTAATCGCGAGCGGCGCATGCCCTGCGCGCAATACTTCAAACTGGGATTGTCCGCGTTTTTGAGTAAAATTGATTGCTCTGACATCGGCCTTTTCCGAAAAACCATACGTAATTGTCGGTCTTTCAATATCCAATAAAATACTCTCTATTTCGGGATCATCAATGCACACTACGGCTAACCCATAAAAAGGCAGTTGATGTAAAAATTGAACATAGGTTTTTTTTAAGAGTGAAAAATCATTCTGATAGGTTTCCAGGTGATCTTTATCGATATTCGTCACCACAGAAATCATTGGCATCAACCGCAAAAAAGAAGCATCACTTTCATCTGCTTCTGCAACAAAAAAATTCCCACCACCAAGCTTTGCGTTGGTACCTAAACTATTTAAACGCCCGCCAATCACAAAAGTTGGATCTAATCCGCCTTCTGCTAATAAACTGGCCACTAAACTGGTCGTTGTTGTTTTGCCATGCGTTCCAGCAATTGCAATGCCTTGTTTAAAACGCATCAATTCAGCCAACATGGTTGCCCGTTGAACAATCGGGATTCGCCGCTCTCGAGCAGCTAATAATTCGACATTATCTGGCGCAATCGCACTGGAAACTACGATCACATCACAAGTACCCACATTTTCAGCAGCGTGTTTATCTGAAATTTTGACGCCTAAAGCAAGCAAATGCTTTACCATTGCACTTTGCGCCGGATCAGATCCCGATACTTCATAGCCTAAATTTAATAAGACTTCCGCAATGCCGCCCATTCCAACACCGCCGATACCCACCAAATGAACGCGACGAATCCGGCGCATGGTTAATTCAGGATCTTTAAAGTGCATGTTTGCTTATCTCCCCACAAATTTTTGTCATCTTGGTCACCGCATCGCGCTTTGCTATGGTATATGCCGCTTCTGCCATTTTCACTAACCGTTCTCGATCCGTTAACAATTCCCCTAAAGTATCGGCCAATTTATGAGGATTTAGATCGGATTGCGCAATTAAGAGCGCAGCGCCCGCTTTTTCTAAAAACCGTCCGTTGTAGGTTTGATGATCATCGACAGCAAATGGAAACGGAACTAAAATACTGCCCACACCCGCGGCTGCTAATTCACTGACGGTTAATGCCCCCGCACGACAAAGCACAACATCTGCCCATGCATAAGCACTTGCCATGTCATTAATAAACGGCTCTACGCGCGCAGCAATGCCCGCGGCTTCATATGCTTTAGCCGTCGCTATTTCTCGGCCTGCCCCTGCTTGATGCCAAATTTCGGGGCGCTCGCCTTTGGGTAATTGTTGGATCGCTTCTGGGCAGAGCTCATTCAATGCTAAAGCGCCTTGACTCCCGCCTAAAATCAATAAACGCACTAATCCGTTTCGATGGTGAAATCTGTCTCTTGGTGGCGGTAAATTTAATAATGCCTCACGAACTGGATTTCCAATGCAAGTTGCCCTACCACCTTTAAACGCCCCCGGGAAGGCTTCCAGAATCTCTGCAGCCACCAAAGCAAGCCAACGGTTGGTAAACCCCACAATCGCATTTTGTTCATGAATCACCAAAGGACAGCGCAGCAACCAGGCTGCAAGCCCTCCAGGGCCTGAAATAAAGCCCCCCATTCCGAGCACCACCTGGGGTTTTACTCGATGAATAATGCGAATAGACTGCCACAGCGCACGAGTTACCGTAAAAGGCGCCAAACACCACCCCAAGAACCCCCGTCGCCTTAACCCTCTGACGGTAATATAGTGAATCGGAATAGGGTTTTGGGGCATAATTTTGGCTTCTAATCCTGTGGTTGTCCCTAGCCAATGAACCTCCCATCCATTTTTTTGCATTTGATGCGCAACCGCCAGCGCCGGAAATACGTGTCCCCCAGTGCCGCCCGCCATGATTAAAATACAGGGTTTCTTCATTACCTATCCAAAACTGATTATTACCACAGTCTAATATGAGTTTGTTTAGACCGCTAGAAACGTGCCAGTTTACCATTCCACTTTAGCTAAGGCGAGGTATCCTTTAGGATCATCCCTGATGTCCTTTTGGAAGTGTTCTTTATAAAATATGAATTATGGATCAATTATATTTCGTTATTCATGATATTAAACGGTTACCAGATATTGTTAAAACGCTAACAAAATCTGGAATTGCAGCTAATTCACTACAAATATTTGCTGGCAATTCCGATCATCCAGAATTAAATCAATTATTAGAAGGCAGCCTTTTTACCACTTCTGATCTAGCCTATGCGCTTATTCGAGGCGCCCTCATTGGCGGTATTATGGGTTTAGTGATCGGGGTATTCGTTTTAAAATTTTCCAGGGAATTTGTTGACTTGGAAACTCGGATAGTCTTTGGCCTCGGTTTATTTGGTATGATATTTGGCGCTTGGGCCAGTTCTTTGATTGGCGTTTCCGTTCCAAACCCTAGCTTAGAAATCTTTGAAGAAGCTTTGGACAGCGGTGAAGTTATTTTATTTTTGAAGGTTAACCCTTCCAATAAAAACAGAGTTTTAAATCAGCTCAGATTAAATTATCCCGATATTACTGTAAATGAAATAAACAATTTAGCATTTTCTCATTCATAAAAATGAAATGGTGCCAGACTCAGAGAGTCTCATTAGGCCCGAGGATGGGGAAATTTAGGGGAAACTTTAAATTTTAATTCAAATTCAATCCGTAATAAGATACCAATGGCAATTAATCCCACAATGAGGCTTGAACCTCCGTAACTCATAAACGGTAAGGTTAAGCCTTTGGTGGGTAATACACCCACGTTAACGCCAATATTAATGATGGTCTGCAGGCCTATCCACAAACCAATGCCATAGGCTACAAACCCAGCAAATCGATTTCCGTGTACCATCGCTTTTTTGCCAAGCAACAGTATGCGCCAAACTAATAAGCCAAATAATAATAAAACCCCTAATGCCCCAATTAATCCCAATTCTTCACCTATAACGGCATAAATAAAATCAGTATGTGGTTCTGGCAAATATAACAATTTTTGCACACTATTCCCAAGACCAGTGCCAAACCATCCTCCCCGGCCAAAGGCTATCAATGATTGGGTTAACTGATAACCGGTGTTAAATTGATCATCCCAAGGATTTAAGAAGGACGTTAAACGCTGCAACCGATACGGAGAAGCAATTGATAATGCCCCTAACGCGAGCAAAGCTATCGCAAATAACACAACAAAGCGCCGAAAAGGAACACCGCCCAAGAATAACATTCCCATAGCGGTCGAAACTACAACAACCGTTGCACCAAAATCAGGCTCTAAAATTAATAATAAAGAGACAAAACTTAAAATGATCATCGGTTGAACAAAACCTTTTAGAGAATTTTGCACTTCTCTTTCATGTTTTAATAAATAATCAGCCATGTAAGTGATCAAAAACAACTTAGAAAATTCAGAGATTTGGATCGAAATGGGACCTAAAAATAACCAACGAATACTGCCATTTACTTCACGACTAACACCCGGCACTAACAACACTGCTAATAAGACAATGGTTAATACGAGTAATGCTGTACTCATCCTTCGCCATAGAGAAAGTGGAATGTAGGTTGATAACATGCCCATCACCAACCCAATCATTACATAAATAACGTGACGAGAAGCAAAATACCATATTGGTTTATGCATAATCTCCGCGAAAGATAAGGATGCAGAAGTCACCATCACTATCCCCATGCCGATTAACGAAAAAACGGCTAGTAGGAGCCATGCATCGTATAAAGATTTTTTTTTAATCATTGCGCTCACTTGCTTTGACTGCTCCTAGGATGTTGTTTTTTTAAAGACAATCTCGCCTTTTTCAACGGTGATTTCAATGGTATCGCCTGGCAAAAATTCTCCCGTTAATAATGCTTCCGCTAACGGATTTTCTAAATTCTGGCGAATGGCGCGTTTCAAGGGCCTTGCGCCATAGACGGGATCATACCCTACTTCAGCCAATTTATCCAAGGCAGCAGGGGTTGCCACCAATTCCAAATTTTGCGTTTTTAATCTTGCTTTTAGATGCTCTAACTGCACATCCGTAATGCGGCGAATTTGTTCTTTACCGAGAGCTGAGAAGACCACAATTTCATCAATGCGATTGATAAATTCAGGTCTAAAATGTTGCGTCACAACGCCCATGACGGCTGATTTAACTTCCGCATAATCTACTTGGCCTGCTAAATCCTGAATTAATTGCGAACCTAAATTAGAGGTCATCACAATCACGGTATTTCTAAAATCAACCGTTCGACCATGACCATCCGTTAACCGTCCATCATCTAACACTTGTAATAAAATATTAAACACATCAGAGTGCGCCTTTTCAATCTCATCTAATAACACGACACTATAAGGCTTACGACGTACGGCTTCGGTTAAATATCCGCCTTCCTCATACCCCACATAACCTGGTGGCGCACCAATTAAACGCGCAACGGAGTGTTTTTCCATAAACTCTGACATATCAATGCGCACCATCGCATCTTCCGTATCAAATAAAAAGGCCGCTAATGCCCGACAAACCTCCGTTTTACCGACCCCCGTTGGGCCTAAAAACAAAAAGGAACCGACCGGCCGATTGGGATCCGCAAGCCCTGCTCGCGACCGTCTGACAGCATTCGCAACGGCTTTTAGGGCTTCAGTTTGGCCAATCACCCGCTCGCCAAGCGCTGCTTCCATTTTAACCAACTTATCTCGTTCACCCTCTAGCATTTTAGAAACCGGGATCCCAGTCCATCTTGCCACTACTTCGGCAATTTCTTCATCGGTGACTTTATTACGGAACAATTGAGTATCTTGTTCCAACGCAGAAGCTGCTGTTAAACGCTTTTCCAGCTCCGGAATGCGTCCATATTGCAATTCAGACATGCGGGCAAAATCCCCCGCTCGATGCGCAGCGCTTAATTCCAACTTCGCTTTTTCCAATTCTTCTTTAATGCGAGTAGTGCCTTCTAACGCGGCTTTTTCTCCTTTCCAGATTTCTTCCATTTTCTGATATTCTTTTTCCAGTGTCATAATATTTTCTTCTAGTTTTTCTAAGCGTTTTTTTGATGCTTCATCCGTTTCTTGCTTCAAAGCTTCACGTTCAATTTTATATTGGATCAAACGCCGTTCTAATTTATCCATTTCAACCGGCTTAGAATCTATTTCCATGCGAATACTGCTCGCCGCTTCATCGATGAGATCAATGGCTTTGTCTGGTAATTGCCGATCGCTGATATAGCGATGTGATAATGTCGCTGCAGCGACAATGGCGGGATCAGTAATTTCCACGCCATGATGCAATTCATAGCGTTCTTTAAGCCCCCGTAAAATCGCAATGGTATCAGGCACTGATGGCTCATCCACCAAAATCTTTTGAAAACGGCGCTCCAATGCAGCGTCTTTTTCGATATATTGACGATATTCATCTAACGTTGTTGCACCAATGCAATGCAATTCGCCCCGCGCTAAGGCAGGTTTTAACATATTGCTCGCGTCCATTGCGCCTTCCGTCTTTCCTGCACCAACCACCGTATGTAATTCATCAATAAAGAGGATCACTTCGCCTTCTTGTTTCGCTAAGTCCTGTAAAACTGCCTTTAAACGCTCTTCAAAATCGCCTCTGTATTTAGCGCCGGCAATTAATGCACCCATGTCTAACGACAATACGCGTTTATGTTTTAGTCCCTCAGGCACTTCCCCATTGATGATGCGTTGCGCGAGTCCTTCCACAATGGCGGTTTTCCCAACGCCGGGCTCACCAATCAAAACTGGATTATTTTTGGTGCGCCGTTGTAACACTTGAATGGTTCTGCGAATTTCATCATCGCGCCCAATCACTGGATCGAGTTTTCCTTTTTCCGCGCGTTCCGTAATGTCGATGGTATATTTTTTTAAAGCTTTACGATGCTCTTCCGCATTTGGATTATCAACCGCTTCCCCGCCCCGTAAATCTTGAATGGCTTTGTCGAGATTGGTTTTGTTCAAACCGGATTTTTGTAATATTCTGCCCAGCGCTTCTTTATCTTCCAACGCCGCTAACAAAAATAATTCACTGGAAATAAACGTATCTTTACGCTGCTGCGTATATTTATCCGCACGATTTAAAATTCGCTCTAAACTATCTGACGCACGTAAATTAACATCGCCTCCTACAATTTGTGGCAAATCATGAATGGCTTTATCCAATTCACTCAACATGCCTTTACTATCGATCCCCATGGTTGCCAATAAAGTTCGAATAGAACCGCCTTCTTGCTCGAGGAGTGCCTTCATCACATGGATAGGCTCAACCGCAGGATTATCTCTGCCTGCAGCGATGGATTGCGCTTCACCCAGCGCAGATTGGAACGAATGGGTTAATTTATTTAAGCTCATGATCTTTACATCCTTTCTGTACCCTAATATGGGGTCATTATTTCTTTAGGTAGGGCTTTTTAATCCAAAATTCAAGGGGGCGTCATCCAAATCAATGTCGCTTGCCGACCCGTGATACCAGACCTACGAAAAGAATAGAATCGTTCAGACTCCTGATAAGTGCAATATTCACCCCCATAGATTGCGCTCATTCCTAAGCGGTTTAACCTCTGTCTCGCTAATTCGTAAAGATTAGCATACCAAACGCCCGGTTTTTTTGCCGGTTGAAAAGTCGTCTCTGTCACATCCCCTTTAAACGCCAATAACACATTTTCTTTCACCTCAAATGCGCGAGATCCTATTGCTGGCCCCAGCCATGCAAGCAACGTATTAGGAATACAAGCTATTTTTTTCAAGGTTTCTTCGATAATGCCTCCTGCTAATCCACGCCATCCCGCATGAATAGCACTCACCACTGTTCCTGTTTTATTACAGATAATAATCGGAAGACAATCCGCACTCATGACTGCGCAAATACGATTGGGATGAAAGGTGAAAGACGCATCCGCTTCAACGGGAGACAAATCAAACGCTGGCACTTCAACTGCAATGGTACTGTGAATTTGTTTTAACCAAAACGGGGGAGCTGGCAACTTTGCAGTGGTTTTTAATAATTCACGATTTGCCAAAACCTTTTCTGCATCATCCTCCACATGTAGAGCGAGATTAAATGAATCGTAAGGGCTTTGACTATAGCCGCCGGTTCGCACCGTCGAAAGCGCTTTGACATTCGACGGCGCTGGCCATTCTGGGATTATCCAATTACAGTTGTTCGGCATATTGCGCCAAGTAGTCGGCAACACCGGTTGTGGTTGGCTTCATCGCCTTATCACCCGGTTTCCAGCCTGCTGGGCACACTTCGCCATTGGCTTCATGAAATTGTAGCGCATCCACCAATCGTAATAATTCATCAATATTACGACCAATCGGTAAATCATTCACAATTTGTGAACGCACAATACCAGCTTTATCGATTAAAAAGGCTGCTCTAAAAGCAACGCCCGCATCCGGATGTTCTATTCCGTATGCCTGACAAATATTGTGATTAATATCGGCCACCAAGGTATAACCCACTGCGCCAATGCCACCTTTTTCAATGGAGGTATTACGCCAAGCATTATGGGTAAATTGAGAATCAATCGATATGCCCATCACTTCGACATTGCGCTCTTTAAATTGCGGCATTCGTCGATCCAGCGCGATTAATTCCGATGGACAAACAAACGTAAAATCTAAGGGATAAAAAAAGAGTAATCCATATTTATCTTTAATGACGCGGGACAAATGAAATTCATTGACCACTTCACCATTGCCAAGCACCGCCGCTGCCGTAAAATCGGGTGCCTTTCTACCGACTAAAATACTCATTGTTTAAGTCTCCACATGCAATCAAGGTAAACGGCATCTTACCATGAAACAACCTAGCACTCGACTGTATACAAACACAGGTTATATGGATCCCCGCGATGGGGGATCCAACCTGCTTATTCCGCCATTTTAACTTCAATTTTCCGAGCCATGTGCGGTTCACTTTTGGGGATCAGAATTTCAATAACCCCATTTTTACCCTTGGCCGTTATTTGATCGGCATCAACTTGCTTGGGTAAAGTAAAGCGTCGTGAAAACGCGCCATACGAACGTTCCATGCGCGAATAATTTTCCTCGTTCTCTTTATACTCGGACTTTCGTTCCCCTTTTAAAATTAAGATATTATTCTCCATCAATATCTCAACATCCTTAGGATCTACACCCGGCAAATCTGCGAATATCACAAATTTATCGGATTCTTCCTTAATATCAACTTGAGGTGACCAATTTCGCATCTCTGAATTAACGCTATCACCCAAAGAAGTTCTATCTAATAAATGACTCATTTCGCCTTGAAAATCCCTTAAAAAAGACCAAGGTCCTGATTTGATAAGTGCTGTCATCATAAATCTCCTCACAAATTAAACTATTTAAATCTCACAGTTTATTAAATGGGATCATTGTGATTTTTTTCAAGTCGCAGACGCTCATAATTATTTTCATTTTAAAAATCATTGTGATAATCTGACCTAGGTAGTTGTACTTGACAGGGGTGCAGATACAAGAAATTGAGTATCAAACTTACTTAACAGGGAAAAACAAAATGCAAACCGCGGGCTCTCTTGAACTTTTACAACAAAAACGCTTATTTCCGTTATTTTGCACCCAATTTCTCGGAGCTTTTAATGATAGTTTATTTAAAAATGCCTTAATCATTCTCATTGCCTTTATGATACAAACCACTTTCACAAATCCAGATACTCTGATTAATCTTTGTGCAGCTTTATTTGTCATTCCTGTTTTCATATTTTCACCCCTAGCAGGACAAGTTGCAGATAAATTCGAAAAATCTCGGTTAATTCAGATTATAAAAGTGGCGGAGGTTTTTTTAATTGCACTTGCAGTTTTGAGCTTGTACAGTTTAAGTTTATCTTTATTATTTATCACGCTGTTTTTACTCGGTACGCAAGCGACTTTTTTTGGCCCCTTAAAATATAGCATTTTACCGCAGCATCTTGCGGAATCTGAGCTCATTGCAGGCAATGGTCTGATTGAAATGGGAACATTCATTGCCATTTTAACTGGAACCATCCTGGGAGGGATCTTAATCATTATACCCCGCACCGGCACTATTTGGGTTTCCGGCGTTCTTAGTGTAGCAACCTTAATGGGTCTTATATCCAGTTTCTATATCCCCAAGGCCAACGCGGCTGCAGCGCGGCTTAAAATTGAATGGTCACCGTTTCGCGAAGCCAGCGCCATACTCAAAACAGCGCATCAAAACCATACGATATTTGTTTCCATTATCGGCATTTCATGGTTTTGGTTTTATGGATCGATATTTTTAACGCAGATGGGTAATTATACCAAGCAAATCCTCGGCGGTGTTGGATCGGTTACGACTATCCTCCTCACCATGTTTTCCATTGGTATCGGCTTTGGATCTGTGTTATGTGATAAATTATCGAAACAAAAAATGGCGATGGGTCTCGTTTTATTCGGCGCCATTGGGCTTAGTGTATTTGCTATCGATTTTTCTTTTGCCAATAGCCCGCTACCGTCTCACCCCTTAAATCTCGTCGAGTTTCTGCATTACGGTCAAAATTGGCGTGTTTTGCTGGACGGTTTTTTGATGGGAATGTTTGGCGGATTTTATCAGGTACCCTTATATACGCTGATGCAAAATTTAAGCGCACCCGCTCGGCGTTCTAGAATCGTGGCTGCGAATAATATAATGAATGCCATTTTTATGACACTCGCGGCGCTACTCGCCATTGTGATTTTAAATTTAGGGTTTAGCATTCCGCAGTTATTTTTATTCACCGGCATTTTAAATGCATTCGTTGGACTGTACTTAGTGAAGGGTGTTCCTCAATTTTTAAGCGCTTTTTTAGCATGGATCCATTTTCGGAATAAATAGCTCGTAAAACAAAAATTCTGCTATTATCTGCTATTATAAGGGCATTTTAGATTACTAAGGCAATTAGAATGTTAGTTGATAAACAAAAAATTATAGCGCAGGGTCTTTCCGTATTAGAGATCGAAGCAAAAACAATTAGTGAGCTTACTCAT